>JBBDLY010000309.1:0-3683 GCA_040878585.1 Pirellulales bacterium | reverse complement strand
GGGGCTTGGCTATCGATTGAACAAGAACGCTGGGCTGTTGATTAGCGCCCAGGTTACGTCTTGTGCGCCGACCAGTCGGGCGTTGCCCGCGCCGCGTGCTCGGAGTTGGTTCAGCACGGTTTGCCGTTCGGACAGTTCCGGGTACTGCTGGCGATGGTACGCGGCCAGTTCGGCTTGCTGCGCCTCGTTGCGGTCGGCCGCCGGCAGGGCCACGATGGCCGCGATGTTGGCCGGCGGGCCGGTCAGCGTGTGCGGCCGTGGCGAGTCGGTGACCGAGACGCGAAACCGGCCGATGGTGTGTTTCTTGTCCTTGTAGCGCTGATCCAACGCGAACTGCAACTTCGCGCCGCCGGCATAGGTGGCATCGCCGACCGTCTCAAAGAGCGCCGTATGGCTCTTGCCGAACTGCGGCGAGATCGCCCAACCGCTGTCGGCGTTGCCGTCGATTGCCCCGGTGACGCTGTAATTGTCCTGGCTAAAGTCCGCCTTGGCGTTGGCCAGGCTGAGTTTCTCCGCCGCTACGTTGCTGTCGACGTTCGGCGCAGCAGTGACCGAAAACTCGTTCAGCACGAAGTTGCCGTTCGAGGGCGAGCGCCCTGGGCCTTTGCCCGGCAGGCGGTCGTCGGAGAGCACCTCCAGCCGGATGCCGGTGATCGATTGCAGCGGGGTGGTCGCGGAGAAGGTGTACGTGTCCAGATCGAGATTCCCCTCGACCAACAACGAGCCGTCTTCCTGCTTGGCGAAGGTCGCGCCGGCGGCGCTGGTCGGGTCGGCCAGTTCCAGCGGCGTCCAGACGGGGCCGGCCAGCGTTGTTTCCCATGCGGCCTGGCGGGCGTCGATGCGGGCGGTCGCCTCGGCCAGTTCCTGCTCGGCGGCGGCGATCTCCTGGGCGAACAGGTCCGCCTGCATCGCCGCCACGCTCGCCTCCACTTCCGCCTCGGTCGCCGGCCGGTTGAGAATCCACAAAAACAGTTGCTTGACCACTTCGCGATCGTCCGCTTGTTCGGCGACCAGCTTGGTGACGCGGTTGTTCGGATCGGTGATCGCGTTGGCGATCGTCGGCCCGTTGATCAGGTTCATCACCGGCCCCAGCAGCATCGAGTCGCTCCGTTCGCACTCGCAGGCGCTTTCCCGCGGCGGACGGCCGAACATGTCGAGGAAACCGTCGCTGAGCTTCTGTTCCGGATTGATGATCTCCGCCGCCCGCGCGCCCGGCGGCAGGCCGGGCAGCTTGGCTTGCGAACCGGTCACCCGATGCACGGCGTCGAACAGCACCTCGGCCTTCAGCCGCCGCGGCTTGGCGTGTGTGTAATTGACTTCGTCGCCCTCGTTCCACTTGTTGGTTTCGATCGAGAGCTGATAGGTGCGCGATTTGCAGATCGTCGCCATCAACTGCCGCGTGTCGAAGCCGCTGGAGATGAACTCTTGCGTCAGACGATCCAGTAACGCCGGGTTGCTGGGCGGATTGCCAGCGCGGATGTCGTCGACCGGTTCGATCAGGCCGACGCCGGTCAGATAGCTCCAGATGCGGTTGGCATAGCTCTTGGCGAAGTAGGGATTCTCAGCGGCGGTAAGCCAGCGGGCCAATTGCTCGCGGCGCTGGCCTTCGCCGGCCGGCATGGCGCCGTGCTCATAGGGAAACGCCGGCGGCGTGACCAGTCCGGTCAGGTCGTGCTTCACCTCGCCCTTGTCGCCGTCGCTGACGACCTCGACCAGCGGCACCGCCTGCTCGACGCTCGTGCCGCCGATCTTCTTGTCCTTGTACTTCGGGTCGGCGTCCCGCTTGACCTGCGCGAAGTAAGCCGACAGCTCGTAATATTGGTCCTGCGTCCAGCGTTCGAACGGATGATCGTGGCATTTATTGCAGTTGAAGCGGATCGACAGGAACAACTGCGTGGTGTTCTCCATCACGTCGGTCGGTTCGCGGAGAATCTTGTAGTAGGCCGCCGCCGGGTTCTCCATGTTGGAGCCGCTGGCGGTGAGTACCTCGTAGCTGAACTGGTCGTACGGCGTGTTCGACTCCACATGGCCGCGAATCCAGTCGCGAAATTGCTTGGCCCCCTCGTTGCCGAGGAACTTGGCGTTCACTTGCAACAGGTCGGCCCACTTGCTGGTCCAATGATCGACGTACTCGGGACTGCCGATGAGCTTGTCGACCAGTTCGTCGCGTTTCAGCTTCGAGTCGCGGGCGTCGTCGATAAAGGCGGTCACTTCGTCGGCGGTCGGCGGTAGGCCGGTCAGGTCGAGATAAACGCGGCGAATGAACTCCGCGTCGGTACACAGCCCGCTGGGAAGCACCTTCACCTGTCGCTGCTTCTCGTAGACCAGTTCGTCGATGTAGTTGTAGGCGGGCGTTTCTTGCCAGGCGTAGCCGGTGCGGTCGCCCATCACCACGATCCGCGCCGCCGCGTAGGCACCCTCGTAGCGGGCCAGCGCGGCCGCTTCGCCGCGGCGGAGCGTATCGACCAGCCCGCCGGAATCGATCGACAGCACCTCGATGTTGCTCGGCTCGATGAACGATTCGGCCGTCACATCGCGTCGGCCGCCGTCGGTGTAGGTGGCGATGACTTTCAATTGCTGCTTCATGCCGGGCAGCGGTATGACCACGTCGTTGGGAAAGACTTCGATCTGGGCCACGCGGGGCGCGTCGAGATCGAGCTGCACGCCGCCGGCAATCCAATTGCGCATGATCTGGTAGTAGGGATCGCCCGGCTGCATGGTCACGCCCCCTTCATGCGGCACCACGCCGGTCGGCTTGAGCAGCATCAGGCTTTGTTCGGGAGCGGCCCGATTGAAGCGGCGGCCGGCGATGTCGTCGGTCAGCGCGCGGTAGTCGTGCGTAGGGTCGTAGCCCCGCAAACTCAATTGAAAACCGTTCTTGCCGTCCTTCGAGCCGTGGCAGGTGCCAGCGTTGCAGCCCATCTTGCTCATCGCCGGCATCACGTCGCGAATGTAATCCGGCTCGTACTCGGCGCCGGAACCACTCACCGCGACGGGCGTCTCGATCGACTGATCGCCGAACGAAATCCGCAGCTTGCCGACGCCGTCGGCGGCCGGACGCACCAGGCGATTCTCGGCGATCGTCAATAGTTGCTTGTCACCTTCAATTTTGGCGGCGCGGGTCAGATCGACCACTTCGCCGTTGTCGAGCGTGCCACGGATGACCAACTGCCGGTATTCAAACGGACCCTGCAAACGGATCTCGGCCGGATCGACCGACAGCGCCCGCACCTTGCCGGGCAGGGCCGCCTCGTAGGCGGCCAGATCGGCGGCAGTCGCCGGCGACGAACCAAGAGTCAGCGCAACAGAAACCAACAGAGCGACAACGGGGAAGCTTCGCATGGAAGTTCTCACCAGAAAACGCGGCAACGAACGGGAAGGGCGATTCAGAGCGGACGCACGCAGAGGCAGGATATTGGCGTCAACACTCGCCACGGGCAGCCGGCTTCCCAGGATTCGCCCATGGCAATCTAACTGTTGATGTTAGCCGAAGTTGCGGCAATTGCCAAGCATTTTCCGCCGGGAGTGGTTGGGGCCAGCAGATCGAAGCTGAGCCGTCAGACCGAGTTGCGCCGCTTTCTCGCTATTTCAGTGCCGCGGCGAATCGAACAAAATGGGGTGCCATGCGCACGCGGAGTTTACGGAGCATGGGCATGTGAAGTGCTAGGGCGGCATGCCCATGA
>JBBDLY010000308.1:1696-3693 GCA_040878585.1 Pirellulales bacterium | reverse complement strand
ACAAACTCTCGCTCCAGCCGCACAAGGCGGCTGGGGGCGTCAGCGAAATGTGGGTCATGGCAAGGCACCACCCTAGCACCTCACATGCCCATGCTCCGTGAACTCCGCGTGGGCATGGCACCCCAAGGGACGGTCGACTTATCGATCGCCGTCGGTCGTCTTGGAATAGACGACGAACTCGATCCGCCGGTTCCGCTGCTGGCCGCTGGCGGTGGCGTTGGAGTAGACCGGTTGGTTCGCCCCGTGGCCGGCGGCGAATACCTGTCCGGCGGGCATGATCCGCTTCTCGACCAGCAAATCCTGCACAGCCAGCGCTTGGGCGGCCGTGAGGTGATGCGCCGAGCCGCCTGCCAGCGGGCCGTTGTCGGTGTGCCCCTCAATGCCGATCACCTGGTTCGGATAAGCGCGGCTGAGTGCTTTAGCGACTTTTTCCAAGGTGACGTCCGCCCCGGTCAGGAACTGCGACGACTTGGAGACGAATAGCATATCGCTGGGGATGCGGCAGCGGACGACGTCGCCGTCGAGGGCGACGTCGACCCCTTGCACGTCGATCTGCGGCAGACGGTCGCGCAGGTTGCTGTTGGCGGTGAGGATCGCCCCGCCGCCGCGGGTGGCGGAGGCTTCCAGCGTCTCCACCCGCTGCTGGATGGCGATCTTGTCGCTTTCCAATCGGGCGATCTGATCGTTGGAGGTCTTGAGCCGATCGCGGACCGCGTTCAAATGCGATTGCAGCAACTGCACCTGCTGCCGCGATTCGGCCAGCATTTGTTGCAACTGCTGGTTGTTCTGATCGAGATTGCCCGCCCGAGCCAGGTATTGCTGCGTTTGCTGCTGGGCGGCCAGTTGCTGTTGATGCACTGCTTGCAACTGCGACTGGTGGTACTGCACGGGGACCGACCAGTTGGAATTCTGGCAACCGACCGCCGCGACCAGCGCCAGCCACCAGACGCCGGCCAGACGACGCCTGGCGGCGGAGGGGAGGCACGATCGAAGGATGGGATATATCCAGGAAATCAAGGTAGTAGCTTGAATCGTAAGGTGAAAGCGACTTAACCCGGCGCAACCCTAATCGTCGCGCTTTTTTGCCAGCGGGGCGGATCGTAGCGATGCAACCCGAACACTTCAAGATCAGTTGATGCGTCGACTTGCTAGCAGTTCCAGATTGGCGAGTTGACCAGCCGCGTCATGGTCGGTTTGCCTTCGGCCCAGGCGGCCAGCAGGGGGCTGGTTTCCGGCAGCGGTTCGGCGTGATTGCCGTAGATCCGCTTGATGTAGTTGCGATGCAGACGGCTCGGCGCGTGCGGTTCCCAGCCCCACCGTCGCAGCAGGCGGTCGCTGATCTTGCCGTTGGAGACGTCGCACAACAGGGCGTCGACCTGCTTGAGGCGGGCGATCTCGTCCAGCAGACGCACCGCGCCGCGGAATGTGGCGAAGCGACAATCGCGGCTGCTCTCGGTATAAACCAGCGCCAGCGCCCAGGGAAAGCGGCTTGGCTGATTGAAGTACAGCCGGCAGCGATCCCCCCGGCCGCCGCGATGCCGCCGCGGACCGAGCCAGCGGGCGTCGAACCAGGTAACCAACTTCGGCCAGGGGCGAAACCGAACCGCCACCAGCCGCCCCCGCTCGACCTCGATCACGCCATAACGCCGCCGCCGCAGAATCCCCTCGGCCCGCGGGGTGCGGAGATCGCAGATCGTTTCAAAAGGAGGACGGATCGACAAACTAAAAGTCCCTAGGCCGCACAATTCGGTGTGGGTGGAGCATCGCCTATGGGAAGCATAGCTTATGAATCGCCGCACAGTTGCTCGACTCTCCGAGTCGAGAAGCGGTACTGGGACGTTTTCCTGCTGGAACCCGGTCCGATTCGCAATGCGAGAAGGACAAGCGCGGTTGGCACATCTTCCCGACTCGGAGAGTCGGGCGACAGTTAATTGCCGGCGAGTATGTGGGACTAGGCCGCTCCAGCACCGCCGCACTGGCACCTAACCGCTGCCAGA
>JBBDLY010000308.1:0-1596 GCA_040878585.1 Pirellulales bacterium | reverse complement strand
GAGCGTCGCCTCGATGGACGCCGCCGTATCGGCGTGTGCCTTCAGCCACCTCCGCAGCTCGCGCCCGAAGGCCGGCGAGCGATCAGCGTGCGCTTCACGATTGTGCCTCGCGCAGCAACTCCGCCGCAGTCATGGTTTGGCACTGTCCTGTGGCAAACTCCCGGCGAGCCTGCGCCGCTGTGGCCGCCACCCGTTCCCGCCCGCGCTCGGCGAGGCGGCGGCTCAAGACAGCCACTAATTCCGCCTGAGCATCCACATCGAGCTGCTCCGCTGCATCAAGGACGTCGGCAAATGTGTTCTGCGTACTCATGGTAAACTCCTTCCCAGTTAGTAATTAGTTTACCATTTCGCCCCTTTCGGCGGAAGTCAATCGTGCGTGGTCTGGGAATGCCGCCTGCTGTGCGCGTCACTTCGCCGTGCGGCGGGCGCGGCGATTCGCTTTGCGAAGTTGTTTGCGCCTTGCCGTGGGCGACAGTGTTGCCACGGCTGCGGCTTCTTCCGGTGCGGCTTGCGTGGCAGCGCCGTTGGTCGCGATGGGCGCCGCCGAAAGTGTGCCACTGCTGCCCTCAGCAGTGGACGCTGCCAAGTCGGTCGGACTTGCAAGCGGATGCTGGCCATTGGCCTTGCCGTTGGCCGATGACTTTTTGGTAGGCTGCACTGCTGAGGGCAGCAGTGGCACCTTTTCCGGTTCGTCGGTTGGTTTGCTTGTAGGCGAGCGATCTGGGTTACGGTTCCGCACGGGCCGGGGGCTTATGCTACTGGTTTGGCGGCCGGCTTTGGAGTTGCGGCGCGGCTGGCGAGTGGACAGTTCGCCGTCGGCGAAGAGGATGCCTTGGTCGGCCACATATTGGTGGCACGAGGCGTCGGCCTGTTGCGACCAGTTGCTCACAATCAGCCGGTGCGTCTCGTGCCGGGCGAGCAATCCGGCGGCGACCAGCGCGTCGATCAACCAATGCGCGTCGTGCGGCCAATCGACCGCCTTGGCAAGGTCGTCGTCGGAGAATCGGCCAATATCGCCCGCCGGGGCGTAGCAGGTGGTGAACTCCCACAAGGCGTCCAGCAGCCCGGCGACCAGATGCCGCGCCATGCCTGCGGTGAGGACGCAGTCGTGTTGACTGAGATGCTCCTGGACGGCCTCGGTGAAGTTGACGACGAATGGGTGATTGCGCGCGACGCGGTTCATGGGAGGTTCCTCCGAGCCTTGGTCCGAGAAATGAAATGGACAATCCGAACATGTACGGTACTGTTGTACAGTACGCGACGTGGGCCTCGGCGGACCGCAAAAAAACCAGATTCAGTAGAAATTGGAACTACGGACCCTATCTGCGAGTATCCGCGTCATCTGCGGACAACCACGCTGGCGCGTCCGCAGATTGCGCAGAAACACGCAGATGAAACTCGACGACACGAACAGGCATACGCAATAGTTAATCACTCAGTAGTTCCAATTTTCGACGCAGGACTAGCTGATCGCTGACAGAGAGCGTCGCCACCATGGAAGTTGTTAAGCCGGTTGGCGCTGCGGAGGGCGCTTCCATCGGGAAATCGTTGCCCACCGCGAACCGGGGTCGACTCCAAGTCGAATGGATTGCCGAT
>JBBDLY010000307.1:1256-3764 GCA_040878585.1 Pirellulales bacterium | reverse complement strand
GCCGAAGAACCGGCCGCTAGCGCGGTGCGGCTGATGTTGTGGTGGCGAACCCCTGAATCAATTCAATTTTTTTCACAGCCCCTCAAACCTCAAACCTCAAACCTCAAACCTCAAACCTCACACCTCACGCCTCCAGCCTCAAGCGTCGCCTCGTACAGTTCGCGAATCTGGCGGGTCATATTATCGTGTCGGAAGCGTTCCGTGCAGCGGCGTCGGCCCTCGGCGGCGAGCCGCGCCCGCATTGCGGGGTCGGCGGCCAGTCGCCGCATGGCCGCGGCCAGGCCGGCGACGTCGCGCGGCGGCAGCAAGATGCCGGTCTCGTCGCTGGCGACCACCTCGCGGGCGCCGTCAACGTCGAAGCTAATCACCGGCCGGCCGGCGAGCAGCGCCTGCGGCAACACCCTGGCCAGCCCTTCGCGCAGACTGGTATGCACGACGACGTCCATAGCGGCGAGCCATGCCGGTATCTCGCCCGGCGGAACCAGCCCGGTGATCCACACGCGGTCGCGGAGGATGGACCTCCGGATTCGGGCTTCGATTGACTCGCGCCATAGGCCGTCGCCGACGAGCAGGAAGCGAACCTGTGGATTCTCCGCGGCCACCTGCTCCGCCGCAGCGAGGAAGTCGTCGTGCCCCTTGAGATGAAACAGCCGGGCGATCTTCCCAATTACGACATGCTCGTCCCGATAGCCAAGCTCGGCCCGCTGGGCGGAGCGCAGCGCGTCGGCGGCTAGAAACGGCTTCACCTCCATGCCGCTATAGATGGTGCTGAACTTCTCCCGCGGGGCAACGCCGGCCGCGACGAGCAACTCGGTCATGGCGTCGGCCACGCTGATCAGTCGATGGCACCGCGCCGCGGCGGCCCGCTCGCACCGCGCAAAGAACCACCGCGCCCCCCTGCCCTGGTACGGATGAAACGGCGCGCCGTGGACAGTATGCACGATGGCCGGTACTCGCTCGGCATGCGCGGCGAATCGGCCCAGCATGCCTCCCTTGGCGCTGTGCGTGTGGACGACGTCGGGCCGCCGCTGGCGGATCAATCGGCGCAGCGCTTGATACGCCAGCCGATCACGAGTCGGATGGATGGCGCGACGCAACGAGTCGACAACCTCGATCGGAATGCCCCAATCACGAGCCTGTTCGAGCAAGCTGCCTTCCGGCCCGGCCTCCGGTCCGATCACCAGCGTTACGTCGTCGCCATACTGTGTGATCAAGTCGCGGCAGTTGAGCAGGGTGTTCTCCTGCGCTCCGCCAACGATCAATCGCGTGATGATATGGATGACTTTCATGTGTGGCGAATACCAGCTCGAAGCGGAGAGCGAGTGGGTCGGCGCCCGCTGTAACGCCAGCCCACTCGCTGGCGCTTCGAGCTTGTATTGGCTTACTCGTACCAAACCCTCAGTAAGTATAGTCCATGCGGCGGCGCGGTTGGGCCGGCTTGGGTGCGGTCGCGGGCGGCGAGCACTTCGCCGGGCCAAGTCACCTGCTCCGCGCCGCGGCCGACTTCGACCAATGTGCCGACAATCGCCCGCACCATGTTGTACAGAAAGCCGTCCGCCTCGATCTCGATGGTGATCTGCCGCCCTGCAATCGCCACGTCGGCGCGATGCGCCAGCGGCGCGCGCTGTTCGTCGATTGGGCCGGCTTCGACCGAAAGCTCGTACACGGTGCGGATGCTGTCGAGCCGTTCGGCGCCTGTCGACTCGAAACTGCTAAAGTCGTGCCGCCCCAGCAACGGCTCGGCAGCTTGTTGCATGGCGGCCACGTCGAGCGGCTTCGGGCAATGCCAGGCATATTGGCGCGCAAAGACGCTGCGGACGGGGCTGTTGTGGATCAGATAGCGATACCGCTTGCGCGTGCAGTCGCGGATTGCGTGAAACTCCCCTGCCCTTGCCCGGCAGTCGAGCACGACCACGTCGTGCGGCAGCGTGGCGTTGAGCGCCGCTTGCAATCGTTCCGCGGACAGCCTGGTCGCGCTGGCGAAGCTGACGACTTGGCCGAGCGCATGCACGCCGGAGTCGGTGCGCCCGCTGGCGGTGACGCGCATCCGTTCGCCCGTGACGCCGTGGATCGCATCTTCCAACACCTGCTGCACGCTGCGGCCGTTCGCCTGCACTTGCCAACCGACGAAGGCACCGCCGTCGTAGGCGATCGTGAGTTGGAACCACCGCATTGTGCCGATCTCCGTTGCTGAAGCTGCCAGCAGCAGTACAAGCTCGAAGCGCGAGCGAGTGGGTTGCGCCACCTATCGACTTTAACAATGGACTTGGTCGGGAGTTCCAGGCTGGCCGTGCTCCTCCGCTGACCCACTCGCTTGCGCTTCGAGCTTGTATTGGCTTGCCCCACTTGCTTGCGGTTCGAGCTGGTATGGGGACGCTGGCAGCGTCCCCCACGATCGTCACACCGCCGCTTGTTTCTTGATTAACAGTTCGGCGATCTGCACGGCGTTGGTGGCCGCTCCCTTGCGGAGATTGTCGCTGACACACCAGAACGCCAACCCGTTGGGAC
>JBBDLY010000307.1:0-1156 GCA_040878585.1 Pirellulales bacterium | reverse complement strand
GCCGCTCCCTTGCGGAGATTGTCGCTGACACACCAGAACGCCAACCCGTTGGGACTGGAGATGTCCTCGCGAATGCGGCCGATGAACACTTCGTCGAGATCGTCACAGTTGTGCGGCATCGGATAAGCGCCGGCCGCCAGATCGTCGATCACTTTAATGCCCGGCGTCGCCGCAAACAATCGCCGCGCTTCCTCCACGGTGACTTTGCGCTCGGTCTCCACCAAAATGCTCTCGCTATGGCAGTTGGAGACCGGCACGCGGACGCATGTGGGACAAACCTGAATCGATTCGTCGCCGAAGATCTTGCGGGTCTCGTAGACCATCTTCATCTCTTCGGAAGTGTAGCCGGCTTCCTTCTCGTTGCCGATCTGCGGTATTACGTTGAAGGCGATCGGATGCTGAAACGTCTGATATTGATAGTCTTCGTTGTTGAGATGCGCCTGGCTGGCCTCGACCAATTCGCGGCTGCCCGGCAGCCCTGCCCCACTGGTCGCCTGATACGTGCTGACCACCACGCGGCGGATGCGGCCGGCGTCGTGCAGCGGCTTCATGGCGAGGACCATTTGCGTGGTCGAGCAGTTGGGGCTGGCAATGATGCCCTGATGTTGCTCGACCGCCTCCGGATTCACTTCCGGTACGACCAGCGGCACGTGCGATTGCATCCGCCAGTAACCGCTTTCGTCGACGCACAGGCAGCCGCGTTCGACCGCCCAGGGGATGAACTCGGCGGCTGCTTCGTCGGGCGTGCTACAGATGGCCAGATCAACGCCGTCGAACGCCTCCGGCGAGATTTCCTCGACGGTGATCTGTTCGCCGTTGAATTCGAGCTGCGTTCCGGCCGAACGTTTGGTGGCCAGGAACTTGATTCGCTTGTAGGGGAACTGTCGTTCCTCAAGCATCCGGCTAATGAGGGTTCCCACGGCGCCGGTGGCGCCAACGACAGCCACAGTATCAAACACGTTCGTTGCTCCTCGGTTAGTGATCGCGAAAAAGTTTAGCCCCTCATTGTAACGCATTGGGCAAAGATTTCCAAACAGGCTAAGGAGTGAAACGCAGGCACATTGCTAGCCGACCGGCAGGTTGCGTTCTTCCCGTACTTGCCGAACGTCGTCGAGGACGCGTCCGATGAGTTGTTGATTCGCATGGATCTTCGACC
>JBBDLY010000306.1:0-24141 GCA_040878585.1 Pirellulales bacterium | reverse complement strand
CGCGACTTACAACAATCGGGCGAGGTGCTGCACTACGTGACCTCGATCGGCTCCTCGGAAGGACTGGCCAGCCGCCTCGAGGGAGACTCCGCGGCTGGGCCGGAGTTTGGCACCGTGATGGTGCAGCTCACTTCACCGTTGGATCGAAAGCGACATATCAACGACGTCGAGAAGCAGATTCGCGCCAACATGAAGCCATGGCCGGGCATCAAGATCCTGATTGAACAACCGCAAGACGGGCCACCCGGCGGCGCTGACGTAGCGGTGCGCCTGACCGGCGACAACGTGGAACGGTTGGGCCGATATGCCGAACAGATCACAGCGCGATTCGCCCAAATCCCAAACGTCGCCGACGCGCGGACCGACTACCGCCCCGATAGTCCCGAGATCGTCGTCGAGCCGAACGCCGCGGTGGTCGGTCTGTACGGAATGACCGAGGCGCAGGTCGCCCAATCGGTCGCCACGGCGATTCTTGGAGATACGACAATCGAACTGCCACTGGAAAAGGAAGATGTGACGGTGCGGCTGCAAGTGGCGCCGGAGTTCCAGCGGTCCAAGGAGGACGTGGAACGGCTGATGATCGTCAGTCCCAGCGGGCAGCGGGCGCCGATTGGAACCTTAACCGAAATCCATCGCGATATGGGCCTGTTTTCCGTTAATCGCCGCGACCGAAGCCGTGCGGTCTTGGCCAAGTGCGACGTGAAGAACGGCCTGAAGCCGGACGACGTGTTCCAACAGTTGCGCGCGGAGATCCTGCCCGAACTCGGCTTTCGCCCGGTTCCGCCGCCACGGCCGGTCGGGGTGATGGCGGTCGTGCAAAATACGCGGAACTGGATATTAAGCCTGCTGGGCAAAGATCCGCAGGAGGCCCACGCGATTGCCTTTCTCGGCGCACCCGGCACGGAAGCCGACGGAGTCCGCGCCATTTTCACCGGCGAGAACGAGGAACGGGACAAGAACTTTGCCTACTTGCTCAACGCGATGGCCATCGCCGTGATTCTGATCTTCGCGATCTTGGTGTTGCAGTTCAACAGCTTTCGCCAAACCATGATCGTGCTGTCGGCGGTGCCGTTGAGCTTCATTGGCGTGATCGTGGGCCACTGGATCATGGGCTTTCCCTTCTCTTTAGCGTCGTTTATCGGATTGGTCAGCCTGACCGGCATCGTCGTCAACGACTCGATCGTGCTGGTCGATTTCGCCAATCGGGCGCGGCGTCGCGGCATGGCGATCAACGACGCCATTGTCGAAGCGGGGGTCAATCGCCTGCGACCGGTGCTGCTAACGACCGTGACGACCATGGGGGGGCTATTGCCGCTGCTGGGAAACTGGTCGGGCGGCGCGGAGTTTTGGCAACCGCTTTGCGCGGCGGTCGTGTACGGACTGGCAATGGCCACGCTGCTGACCTTGGTGGTGGTGCCAGTGCTGTACAGTCTGGCCTACAGTCCGTTGATTGAGAAAACAGAGCGACGCATTTCGAGCGTGCTGTTTTACTCAGCCGAATCCGAGAACCCGCAGCCGAGCGAGCCGCTGCCGGAAGCGAAGCCCACTGCGTCGTCAGCAAGCAGCGGACCGATTATCCTCATCGACGACAGTGGCGGCGAGCCGCTGATCGAGCCTAGCGACAACGGCGGACGGCGTGGTAGCAGCAGCCCTAGTGGCAACGCTGAAAAAACATCCAACCGCAAAACGAACAATAAGTCATCGTCCGCCGAATGATCCGCGGCCCGGCGCTCGCAGCAATCAGCCAGTAGCATAGACAACCGCTGTGCGATAAACTGATGGTGACGTCTATGGCTTCTTGAACGACGGGAACGCTTAAAAGCGTAGGTTCATGATTACACGACTATACGCAAACAACTTTCGATGCCTCGTGGCATTCGAGGCGACATTCGACTCGTTCGGAATACTTTGCGGACCGAATGGTTCCGGCAAGAGTTCCGTATTCGACGTATTGAAACTGATCCGCGATCTAGGAACATCAAAAGCAAACTTAGGCGGCGGCGGGCCACAGGACGTCGCCGAGCTTGAGTTTAGCAATTGGATAAATAGTACAACTCAGGAGTTCGAGCTTACGATTCAGGCAAGAGGACACGAGTTTGAGTACAAACTCCACCTCGAACAAGTTCGCGACGACGTGAAGCCGCGCATCATCAAGGAAAGCGCTACCTGTGATAGTCGCCAACTATTTTTTCGTGATCTGGATGGCGTGACCTTTACGCGACCCGACGGAACTCAATCGGGCTTTCCACTCGACTGGCGACAAGCAGCCTTAGGAGCGATTCAACCAACAGGCGCGTCGAGTGACATTCAGATTTTACAGGAGGCGCTGGCTAAGATTCTCATCCTGCGTCCGAACCCGCTCGGCATGGAATCGGAAAGCAGAAGCGAGTCGCGGCAACCATCGCTGAACCTCTCTAATTTACTTTCCTGGTATCGTTCACTTTCGCAGGAACAAGAGTGGACCGACGTATTGCGAGATTCCCTGCAAAATGTATGGCCGGATTTCAAGTCGTTTAAGCTCGTTGATGTTGGCTTGAATGCGAAAGCACTACAACTTCGGTTCGACGCTGCGCTGGGACATGAGACAAAACCACTTTACTTTCATCAGCTTTCGGATGGTGAGAAAATGCTGGTTGGCCTTTATATGATTCGTGCTGCAGCCGAAACCAGTGCGGCCGACATTGTTTTGATCGACGAGCCGGACAATTACGTTGGTTTGCCAGAGTTGCAGCCATGGGTAATCGCAATGCGCGAATTGCTCGACACAGAGCATCAAGCGATTTTGATCTCACATCATCCAGAGATCCTTGGAAGCGCTGGCGCAGAGTGCGGCAACTATCTGTGGCGCGACAATCATACTTCTCCAACTCGAATTGGACCGCTAAAGTTTCCGGCTGGCATTTCAGCAGGAGAAGCGATTGCCCGGGGGTGGGTTGGTGGCTAGTCGAACCCAAATTGTCTGCCTTCACGAGGGGAAGAAAGGGCGCAGTATCGACCCCGTCTTCATTAACCGACTCATTCGCTCGCTCAAGCCGGCTTGGATCAGGCCGTTCAAGGGAAGCAACCTGTTGAGACCGGTTGATTGTGGCGGCCGTAAGGAATTGATGGCAAGAATGCCTCAAGAGTTGAGAGCATGTTTGAATGCGGGCGCAAAGACGGCCCTGTTGGTTTGGGCGGACCTCGACGACGACATGAAGAACGGCGATCAACTAAAGGCGAAGTTTTGGGAAATAGCCGAGGCCGAAGGCATTACCCAAGAACAGTTCGATGGTGTTGTCTTTATTTTTGCCAAGGACCGACTGGAGAATTGGATTCAATATCTCAACGACGGCGCCACAGATGAAAGCGTAGAAGGGCCACGCGTAAAGCACAATAAAGCCGTTGCCGATGCCGCCAACAAACTCGCCGAGCGATGTGCACGAATGCAATCGAACCCCCCTCTCCCGCCGTCACTGGAATGGTCCTGTAAAAACTGGCGTCAATTGGTCGAGCGAATGAAGGTCGGCTGAGGTGCTTTACCGAATCTCGCAATGGTCGAGAATTTTTTCAGCGGTGCTGACGTAGCTCGTATAGAACGGTCCAAACTCGGCGTAGGCGGCGCTCGCCTCGTCGAACCGCATGGTGTAGACGATCTCCTTGAGATACTCCGGGTTCTTGGCCCACAGCGTGACGCCCCACTCCCAATCGTCAAGCCCTACGCCGACGGTGATCAACTGGGTGACCTTGCCGCCGAACTTCATGCCGCTGCGGCCGTGCTCAGCCATTAGTTTATTGCGAGTTTCAAAGTCGAGCATGAACCAGTTCGCGCCCGGTAGGCGCATTTTATTCATGGGATAAAAGCAGGTGGCGGGCCAGTCGGGAAAGTCGGGCGTCAGCCGCTGTTTGCGCATCATCGTTTCGCGCTGCTCGTAGGCTTTGAGCTTCGCCAGGTACGCGGCGCTCCCTTCGGCCTCCCCCTCTTCGACCAATCGCTTGCCATATTGCTCGACGCTCGGCACGTATTCCGAGATATCGCTGATCGAAACGTAGGAGTAGGTCGGCTCAAGTGTCAAACCCAACGGGCTGGCCATCAGGCGTTGATGGACGCGATCGAGCTTGAGCGGGTCGGGGTCCATCATCATCAGGCCGAAATCGGCCTTATGTCCCGAGACGATCGAGGTTTGCAGCCGCGCTGGAGACAACTCCTGCTGGGGATCGAGAATGTCGATCAGGTCCATCCGTCCGGAGGCAATCTCGTACTCGGCGAAGTCGTTGAGCATTGCGCGGTCGAAGGCATAGTAAATATGCAGGCAATGCCAGCCCTCCCGCGGCTGCAGGGAGATGGGCGTTTCGGCCGCTTGCGGGTGTCCATGACTCATGATTCGATGACTCGATTGGGTGGATTGCGTAACCGATCCGACAACCCACTCATGGTAGCAAATGCCGCGAAGCGACATAACGGGGCATCGTCCGGGGCGGCAACTTCGCCGACTGGCCGGCCACGCTCGCCTCGTCGGGGGCGACCGGTTACCATGCTAATGGAACGAATGCCGCTGGCCGTCCGCAATGGGGCGCGCCTATAGTCCCTCCAGCCGAAAGAGTCTCGCCGATGGATGAAACTACCGATTATCCCCAGTTGTATCTCGTCGGGATCCGCTATTTCAACGACTGTGAGTTCTTCGAGGCCCACGAGGCGTGGGAAGAAGTATGGACCGAGTATCGCGGCCCCTCCCGAGAGTTTTATCAGGGATTGATCCAAGTCGCGGTCGCCTTGCACCACTTTGTCAACGAGAACATTCGCGGTGCTCGCAAAGTGTATGTCAGCAGCCGCAACCATTTGGAGTCTTTTCGCCCCCATCACATGGGCGTCGACCTGGAGCGACTGTTCGAGCAATTTGAAGAATGCTTTGCCGAAGTACTCGCCAGTACCGAAGAGTTTCCCAAGCTGACGATTGACCCGGAGCTAATTCCCGAGATCCATCTCGATCCGCCCGCTCGCACCTGATGACCACTTCCCCGCCAAGGACTCGCATGCCGATTCAGGACGAACCTCACTTTGTGCCAGCCGATTTCCGCGGCGTCGTGCGGTTGTTTCCAGTGCCGAACCTGGTATTGTTTCCGCACGTGATGCAACCGTTGCATATTTTCGAACCGCGTTATCGTGAAATGACCGAGGATGCACTCGCAGGTGACCGACTGATCGCTACGGCGCAGTTTGAACCAGGCTGGGAGGCGGACTACGACGGCCGCCCGGCGCTAAAACCGTTTGGCTGCCTCGGCAAGATTGTCACCCACCATCGCATGCCCGACGGCCGGTTCAATCTGTTGCTGGTGGGGCTGTCTCGAATTCAGCTCGTCGAGGAACTGCCGCCAACGCGGGCGTATCGAGAAGCGAAAGCGCTGCTGGTCGAGGACTGCCATCCCGCCGGCGGACACGAAGCGATCGCAGTGTTGCACGAGGAGTTAATCGAGGCGTTTCGCACGGCGCTGTCAGGGCTTAGCGAGGCGCGCGAGCATCTGGCGCCGCTGCTCGACGGCGACGTCGGGCTAGGGCCGTTGACGGACATCGTCGCCTACACGCTCAGTTTGCCGACGGAGATCAAGGAAACGCTGCTGGAGGAGATTCATGTCGATCGCCGAGCGAGACGCCTGATAAAGTGCATCGCGGAGTTGGACGAAAGCGATCAAGATCGGACGCGTGGCAGGTTCCCGCCCGACTTTAGCGCGAATTAGACGCGATTTCGCTACCTGTCGATAGGCCCGCTTAAATTGGCGGCTGGCTCGCTGGCGATGGGCATCTCCGCTGCGCGGACGTTTCGGCGACTTCGACTACACGATTTGGCAACTTGACCGATCCATCGGCTCGCCGTTACCATCAACAGATTCAGCAGTCCCGCAAATAGTCAGGGGCTGTGAAACGATCGACATCAAACATCAGCCGCAGGGCGCTAGCCCCCGGTTAGCGCCGAATAACCGGCCGCTAGCGCGGTGCGGCTGATGTTGTGGAGCGACCCCAAGCGTTAATCACATATTTTCACAGCCTCTCAGGCGTACTTCATGGCACAGAATGAGCAATCCACCGATCGGCTGGCAGGAAGCCTGATGGGCGAGTTAGACGATCCGCTGCCGCCGGCGACGGGCCAGGTCGATCTGCCGCGGATTGAAAGGGCGGTGCGTGAGATCCTGGCGGCGGTCGGCGAAGATCCCGACCGCGAGGGATTATTGGAAACGCCCGCACGGGTCGCGCGGATGTACGCGGAGATCTTCGCCGGACTTCACGAGGATCCGGCCGCCCACCTGAAGAAGGTATTCACCGAGGAATACGACGAAGTCGTACTGGTGCGCGACATCAGTTTCAACAGCACCTGCGAGCATCATCTGCTGCCATTCATGGGGAAGGCCCATATTGGCTATTTGCCGGCCGGCAAGGTGCTGGGACTGAGCAAGTTGGCCCGGGTGGTGGAAGGCTTTGCCAAGCGGCCCCAAGTGCAGGAACGGATGACACAACAGATCGCCAATCTGCTGATGGAGGAACTTGACGCCAAGGGGGTGGCCGTGGTGCTGGAAGCGACCCATACATGCATGACTGTGCGCGGCATTCGTAAGCCGGGCAGCCTGTGTGTCACTTCGGCGATGAAGGGAATCTTCCGCTCCCACTTATCGAGCCGCTCGGAGATCATGACGCTCATCTACGGCAATCGCACGTAAAGTGGCGGGAGTATTCTCGTGGACCTGCTACTTCAACTACTTCAGTTTCTGTTGCGCCTCGCGTTCGGATTGGCGCTCGGCATGGCGCTGGTATCGCCCAAGCAAGTTACTAGCGGATACTTCCGCAACACGTTGTACGTCATTCTCGGGCTGAGTGCATTTAGCACGCTGATTTGTTTTACCGAATCCCTCAAACTGGCCGCCTGGCTTTCAGGTTCAGTCGTGGTAGCCAGCTACGTCGGTTCGGTCATGTGGCTTTACGAGCAGCAACGAAGCGGCAGGATCGTGTTAATCGTGGTCGCAATCCTGGCTCTGGCCGCGGCATGGACTGCTACACCCGAATATTTGGCTACTCCGCCATCGTCGCCACCTCCCGATGAGACCTCGATCAGCGACGTACCGGTGAACCATACGAACGCGTTCTTGCGTCACGCCGACGCCCCCGCCGGGGGCGCGGTGCTGGGCTTTACGATGGCGGCCATGCTGCTAGGGCATTGGTACCTCAACAGCCCCACCATGCAGATTGCACCGTTGGTGCGATTGCTCGCCTGGATGGCGGTCGCCCTGTCTATCCGGGCGGTGATCAGTTTGGTTGGCCTGGGATTGGAATGGCAACGCGGTCTCTCGTTCGACGGGCTGCAGTCGGCCTTTCTGGCGATTCGTTGGCTCTCGGGACTGGCAGCCCCGCTATTGCTGACCTGGATGGCTTGGCGAACGCTGAAAATCCCCAATACGCAGAGCGCAACCGGAATCCTCTATGTGGCGGTGATTACCACTTTCACTGGTGAACTGAGCGCGCAACTACTGTCGGCGCAAACCCTTTATCCATTATGATAGAGGCATGAACCTAACCTGCGCCTGTCCCACCTGCGACACGACCATTCGCGCCGAAATCGACGCCGCGACCGACGCGTTTTCCTGCGATAACTGCGGCCTTGCCGTGGAGTTACCGCCCGACGCCGTCAGCGAAGTTGACGGCGAGCAGCAATTGCACCATTGCCTGGTCTGCCCGAGTCGCGAACTATTCATACGGAAGGATTTCCCCCAACGCCTGGGCATTGCGATCGTAGTCGCGGGGTTTGTCCTCAGCAGTATTGCGTGGTACGACAGCCGCCCGCTGTGGGCGTATGCGATTCTGTTCCTTACGGCCGGAATCGATGTGCTGTTGTATATCACGATGGGCGAGGCGCTGGTCTGCTATCGCTGCAACGCCCATTACCGCGGACTGAGCAACCTCGACGACCACGCCGGTTTCAATCTGGAAACGCACGAGCGCTATCGACAGTTGGCAGCTCGGCAACAGGAGTCGGCGGCCGCGGCCCACACGACGACCGAATCCGCCTCGGCGCCGAGATCGGGCTAACAATGTCCCTCGGCAAGCAACAACGGCAGGGAATTCGACTCATCATCCTGGACTGCTCCCTGCGGTTCAACTTAATCTCGGCTTTCCCATGGATCACCAACGAGAACGAATTCTCGACGACTTGCGCGGCCTGATCGACGGGCTGGTGCGCTGCGACGATCTGTTTTTGCAGCTCTACGCCAGCGACGCCAGCATCTATCAGGTACGGCCAATGGCGGTAGTCTGTCCGAGCCACTCCGACGACGTGATGGCCTGCATGCAGTACGCCGCCGAAAACGGTCTGCCGATTCACGCCCGCGGGGCTGGGACCGGCCTGGCGGGCGAATCGCTCGGTGGCGGGCTGGTACTCGATTTTTCGCGATTCATGCAGCGGATCCAGCGGGTGGACGATCAACGCGTAAGGCTTCAGCCGGGCGTGGTGCATGCGCGGCTCAATCGCGCGCTGGCCGAGCGCGGCATGATTTTTGGACCCGATCCGGCCATGTCGGCCGTTACAACCATGGGGGGAGTGATCGGCGTCGACGCAGCCGGCAGCCATTGGCTGCAATACGGCTCCACCCGGCGGCACGTCGAATCTCTGCAAGTGGTGCTGGCCGACGGCACGCGTCTGGAACTGGGCAACGAACCCCTGGAACGGGCCGATGATCCTTTCCCGCAGCGCCGGCGGTTGGTTCGTGAGGTTGCTTCGTTGATTCGCCGCTCCGGCGACTTGCTAGCCGAGCATTCGCCCCGCTCGCCGGTCAACCGTTGCGGCTATCAACTCAACGACGTGCTTACCGACACGCATCTCGATCTGGCAAAGTTGCTGACCGGTTCCGCCGGAACCTTGGCGCTAACGACCGAAGCCACGGTCGGAATCGAGCCGGATGTGCGGTATCGGGCCGTCGCATTGCTGTTGTTTGGCAGCATGGAGAACGCCGCCCGCGCCGTAACGGAGGTCGTCGCTTTTTCGCCCACCGCCTGCGACCTGATGGATCGTCGGCACGTCAGTCTCGCTCGCGAGCACGACGTGCGGTTCGATCTGCTGATTCCCGCGGAGACCGAGGCAGTGTTGCTGGTCGAGTTTGCCGGCGACGACATGGACGAGGTGCGCGATTCGCTGCGGCGAATGATCGATCGGCTCTGGCGGCGCAAGAAGCTGGCATTCGGCGCACGGCATACAATCGATCCCACAGAAGTTGAGCTTTATTGGGGCTTGGCTCGTCATGTGGTGCCCACGCTCTACCGGCTCAAGGGATCGTCGCGACCGCTGCCGTTTGTGGAAGACCTGGCGGTTCCGCCGGCGGCGCTGCCCTCCTTCTTGACGTCCATGCAGAACGTGTTCAAGAAACATCAAGCGACCTTCTCGCTGTTCGGACACGCCGGCCACGGGCAGTTGCACGTGCGGCCGTTTCTCGATCTGGCCTCGTCGGCCGACCTGCGGCGGATGGAGCAGATTGCGGCCGAACTGTACGAGCAAGTGTGGCTGGCGGGCGGCACGATCAGCGGCGAACATGGCGACGGATTCAGCCGCACCCAGTTCATTCGCCGCCAGTACGGTCCGCTTTACGATTCGTTTCGCGACTTGAAACAGATCTTCGATCCGAACAATCTGCTCAATCCGGGTAAGGTGATCGGCGGAGAAACCGATGCGTTGACCAAACACTTGCGCCCCGTGACATTCGTCGGCGAGAAAGAATCGGCCCCGGACTCGGGGGGGACGCCGGCCGGTCGCGAGTTGCTGGGAACAGTCGAACTGCAATTGAACTGGAATCTCAATGAGGTATCGAGCGCGGCGCGCAACTGCAACGGCTGCGGGGCCTGCCGCTCACAGTTGTCCGACGTGCGAATGTGCCCCATCTTCCGGGCGTCCCCGCGCGAGGAAGCGTCTCCCCGCGCCAAGGCCAACCTGATGCGAGGCGTCCTCAGCGGCGAACTCCCGCCCGAAGCGGTTGCCAGCGAAGAGTTCAAGGCGTTGGCCGACTTATGCGTCAACTGCCATCAATGCCGGAGCGAGTGTCCCGCCAACGTCGACATCCCCAGACTGATGGCCGAGGCCAAGGCGGCCTACGTGGCGGTAAACGGTCTCCGTCCCCGCGACAGTTTGCTGATTCGGTTGGGGAGCGTCGGCAAGTGGGGCAGTGCGGTCAGTCCGTTGTCGAATTGGGCGCTGGGTAATCGTACCGCCCGCTGGCTGCTGGAACGGTTTCTGGGCATCGCTCAAGGTCGCAAGCTGCCGCGGTTCGCCCCCCGCCCCTTTGCGCGGCAAGCGGCGCGCCGGCGGCTCAATCGGCTGTCACGCGGCAGCGAGGCCAAGGTGGTCTATTTTACCGATACCTACGCCAACTACTTCGATCCGCAACTAGCCGAAGCGTTCGTCGCGATCATGGAACATCACGGTGTCTCGGTTTACGTGCCGCCCGGCCTGGGCGAATCGGGCATGGCCCTGATTACCGAGGGCGCGGTCGACCGCGCCAAGCGTCTGGCCGCCCACAACGTGGAGATTCTTGCCGAAGCGGTTCGCCTGGGCTACCACGTCGTCGCGACGGAGCCTTCGGCCGCGCTTGCCTTGACGCACGAATACTTAGCGCTGCTCGACGACGACGAAGCGCGGCTGGTCGCCGAGAACACCAGCGAGGCTTGCAACTACCTGTGGCGAATGCACCAACAAGGCAAACTGCAACTAGACTTCAAGCCGGTCAACGCCAATTTACTCTACCACTTACCGTGCCATCAAAAGGCACTCGGCTTCGGCGCTCCGGGCGAGCATCTGTTGCGCCTGATTCCGGGCATGAAGGTCACGCGAGCCGAATGCGGCTGTTCCGGCATGGCCGGCCTGTACGGCGTTCGCAAGCAGAACTATCGTAGCAGCTTGCGGGCCGGATTCGATTTGATCGGCGCAGTGCGGGATCCCCGCTATCAGGCCGGCACGACCGAATGCACCGCGTGTAAAATGCAAATGGAGCAAGGCACGACCAAGCCGACCTTCCATCCCTTGAAAGTTCTGGCCTTGGCTTACGGATTGCTACCAGAAGGCGCCGCCCTGCTGACGCGACGAGGTCAAGATTTGGTGACCACCTAGAAATGAATCTCAACGTTCAACTATTCGCCGTTGCGCGGGATTGGGCCGGCCGCGACCAGATACCACTCGAACTGCCGGCGGATGCCACGGTGGAGCGGCTGCGGCGGGAACTGGATCGAGTGGTTCCGCGGTTGGCCGAAAGCGGCGTCCGATTTCGGATCGCGGTAAACGACGAGTTCGCCGCCGACCACCAGCAGCTCCACGAGAATGACAGCATTGCCCTTATTCCGCCGGTCAGCGGCGGTTGAACTAATATGATCGAGGTCACCAACCACAAGATCGATACGAACAAGCTGCTGGCCGACGTTCAGTCGCCATTGGCCGGGGCAGTCGTTTTGTTTGTTGGCACGACGCGGCAACTCACCGACGGCCGAGAAACCGCTTCGCTCGATTATGAATGTCACGAATCGATGACGCTGCGGCAGTTCGAGAAGCTTCGCCAGGAAGCAACTCGGCGGTGGCCGATTCTACAGTGCGGCGTGATTCATCGAATCGGACGGGTCGAAATTGGGGAGGCGAGCATTGCCGTAGCCGTTTCCTCGCCCCATCGGGCGGACGCCTTCGCGGCGGCGAGCTGGCTGATGGACGAGATCAAGCAGCAGGCGCCGATCTGGAAGCGGGAAAACTGGGCCGACGGCAGCTCGCAGTGGGTGCATCCTGGCTTGGACGGCCCCGGCGAGAACCTGGCGGATACTGCGGAGGATGCAACATGAACGAGCCGTTGATCGATAGCTTTGGACGCATACACCGCAACCTGCGGATCAGTGTCACCGACCGCTGCAATATCCGCTGCTTTTACTGCATGCCGAACGAGAACGTGCAATTCAAGCCGCGCTCCGAGATCCTCACGTTCGAGGAAATCGTGCGAGTCGTCCGCTTGTTGGCGCCGCTGGGCGTTTGTAAACTCCGTCTCACAGGCGGCGAGCCGCTGGTTCGTCAGGAACTGCCCAAGTTGATTGCCCAATTGAGCCGAATTCCGGGAATCGAAGACCTGGCGCTGACCACCAACGGCATCCTGCTGGCGGAACAAGCGGCCGAGTTGAAACGAGCCGGCCTGCGGCGGTTGAATATCAGCCTCGATGGGTTAAGCGAAGAAACGTTCCGCGCCATCGCCCGCCGCGAAGGACTGACACGAGTCTTAGCCGGTATTTTCGCCGCTCGCGAGGCGGGCTTTACAAACATCCGGCTCAACGCCGTGGCGATTCGCGGCATCACCGAATGCGAGGTCGTGCCGCTGGGCCGCTTTGCTCGCGAGCACGGAATGGAAATGCGGTTTATCGAGTTCATGCCGCTCGATGCCGAGGGGAAATGGAAGTATGAGCAGGTAATCTCCGGCGGCGACCTGCGGGCAATGCTGGAAGCGGAGTTCGGGCCTCTCGATCCGGTTGCCGTGACCGATCCCAGCCAGCCGGCGACCGACTATGTGTTTCGCGACGGCCGGGGCCGGATTGGCTTCATCAATCCCGTGACGCAGCCGTTTTGTCACAACTGCGACCGGCTTCGCTTAACGGCCGACGGCAAGGTGCGAAACTGCTTGTTCTCGCTGGCCGAGTGGGATTTGCGCAAACTGCTCCGCGAGGGCGGCAGCGACGCGGAACTCGTGCGGGCGGTCCGCGAGAGCATCGCCGCCAAGAAGCCTGGCCACGGCATCGACGAGCCGGACTTCTTGCGACCAGATCGAGCGATGTATCAAATCGGCGGATAATCCAAGGCAGGGCGCGGGCGCTCTATTACGATCAGCTTCACTTCGGCATCATAATGAAACCGGATCGCATCTACCTCGACAACGCCGCCACAAGTTGGCCCAAGCCGCCCAGCGTGCTGGAGGCGGTGTTGACCACGATGCGCGACAACGGCGCTTCGGCCGGCCGAGGCTCGTACGATAGCTCGCTCGCTGCCGCACAAATCGTGGAGGACGCCCGGCGTCGCATGGCGAAACTGATTGGCGCCGAGCAACCGGCCCGCATTGCATTCGGCTTCAACGGCACCGACGTGCTGAATCTCGCCATCAGCGGCATGATTCCCCATGCCGAGTACGTAGCCACCACGGCCGCCGATCACAACTCGGTCCATCGGCCGTTGCAGTGGTGGTACGAAACCCATCCGCAAGCCAAAATGCTCGAGGCGGTCGGCTGCGACGTCGAGGGCCGCGTCAAACTCCATAAACTAGAGAGCGCCTTTGCTCGGGGGGCGGATCTGCTGGTCGTCACGCACGCCTCCAACGTGACCGGCACGATCCAGCCGCTGGAGCAGATTCTAGAAATGGCTCAGCAATACGACGTGCGGACCATTCTCGACGCCGCGCAGACTCTTGGCCACGAACCGTTAAACGTCCAGCAACTGCCGTTCGACGTCGTTGTCGGCAGCGGTCATAAAGGCTTGTTGGGGCCGCTGGGAACCGGCGTGCTCTATCTGCGGCCCGGTTTGGAGGACCACCTCACTCCCAGCCGTTTCGGAGGCACGGGCACGGAGAGCGAGTCGCCCCGACATCCCCAAACGATGCCGTTCAAGTTCGAGGCGGGGAATCACAACGTCCCCGGCCTGGCCGGCCTGGCGGCGGGGATCGCCTGGCTCGAGTCGCAAGGGGTCGAGGCGCTGCGCGACCGGCAGCGCTCTCTACTGGGCGAGTTGATCGAGCGACTGCGGTCGATCGACGCCGTTACGCTGTATGGCACGCAAGACCCCAGTCAATCGGTAGCGGTGTTGAGTTTCAACATCGCCGGTTTCGACCCGCAGGAAGTTGCCGCCTTACTCGATAGCCAGTACGGCATCGAGGTCCGCAGCGGCTTGCACTGCGCGCCGCTGATTCACCAGTCGATCTGCTCGCTCCCGCTGGGTGGAACCGTCCGCGTCAGCCTAGGGCCATTCAACACGCGGGAACATCTAGAGCAGTTGGCCGCGGCGGTCGAAGAAATCGCCGCAGCGAGTGGCTAGTCCGGATTGTTCATGGATAATCTGGACTAGTCCGCCGACGACTCTCCACGGACGGACGAATCGCCTATCACGTCCCGATCAAAATAGTTGATCGACATCCCGGCGTCGACCACAATGCTTTGCGCCGTGATGCCGCTGGATCGCGGACTGAGCAGGAACACGGCCGTACTGGCGGCCTCCTCGGTTTGCACTGCCCGTTTGCGGGGAATGACTTTCTCAGCATGCAGATACGAGTCGACGTAGCCTGGAATTCCGGCCGAGGCGGACGTTTTCAGCAAGCTGGGAGCAACGGCGTTGAAGCGCACTTCGGAGAAATTGCTGAACGACTTGGTGAGAAAGGCCAGCGACGAATCGAGCGCCGCCTTGACTGGCGCCATATAGCCGTAGTTCTCGCTCGCCATCCGCGTGGTTGAGATAGAGATCGTCACCACCGAGGCTTGCTTGTCGAGCAATCCCTGAAATGCATTGCTAATCGCCAATAGCGAGTAGCAGGATATATCGACCGCGCGAAGAAACTCTCGCTTGAGAGTCTCGTGAAACGGCTTCACGCCACCCTCATATTCGGCGAAGGCGATCGAATGGACCAGGCCGTGGACGACCGGATGCCGTTGTGCGATTTCGTCGCGCACCCGCGCGATTTGATCCTCGTGCTCGACGTCGCACTCGAATACCTCGCGGCCGGCGAGCAACTTGGCGGTCGATTGCCTCCGCTGCGCGTTGCGAACAACATACAGCACCGTTGCGCCGACCTGCTCCAGTTGCATGGCGACATGCCAGGCGACGCTCTTACGGTTGGCAACGCCAAACACGACGATCGTCTTTTCCGCCAGTTGCAAATAGTCGTGTGTTGGGTTCATACGGGAAAGACCGCCTCGATATAGACTTGCGGATTTAACAGTTCCTCGGCCGCCCGCTCGGCAAACTCAAACACCGGTCCGGCGAATACGCCGACGGCGATCATCGCCGCCGCCAACACCACGCAAGGGAGCGTCATCGCCAGCCAGGAGACCCTGGTGGGAGGAATATCCGGTTCATCGTCATACGCCTCGGGAAACTCGTTGTCGGCCGGCGTCATCTGGGGCATGGGCTTCCAGAATGCTTCCGCCCAGATCTTGACCATCGAGAACAGTGTCAGCAAGCTCACGCCCAAGGCGGAGGCGAGCAGCCACCAATGGTGCGTCTCGACGGAGGCAATGACCAGTGCCAACTTAGCCCAGAAGCCACTCAACGGCGGTATTCCGGCCAGCGACATGGCAACCACTAGAAACAACAATCCCAGCCCCGGAAAGCTCGTATACAACCCACCCAGCCGATTGAGCTGATAGCTGCCGCCGACGCGATGAATCAGACCGGCGATGAGAAACAAGTTGGTCTTCACCAGCCCGTGATGGACGATGTAGACCATCGTGCCGGCGAGCGCCAGCGGAGTAAAGATCGCCAGGCCAAGAATCATGTAGCCTACTTGGCTGATGCTGTGAAACGCCAGAATACGGCGGATGTCTCCCTGCGCGGCCGCCCCCAGCACGCCGACGATCATGGTCAGTGCCGCGCACCAGGCGAGCAGCGGACCGGCGTACGGTTGTTCGTGCGAGAAGATCAAGGTGTACACGCGGACCAGGGAGTAGACGCCAACCTTGGTCATCAGGCCGGCCATCACGGCCCCGACCGCGATCGGCGGCGTATGATACGAAGCCGGCAGCCAGTAAAAAACCGGAAATACGGCCGCTTTAATCCCGAAGGCGACCAGCAACATGCTGGCGGCGACGGTGGCCATCGGTTGCGGCGATCCGGCGGTAATCGAGCGGGCGATGTCGGCCATGGTCAGCGTGCCGGTCACGGCATAGATAATGCCGACGGCAGCCAGAAATGTAATCGAAGAGAGCAAGTTGAGCGTCACGTATTTGATGGCGCCTTCCAATTGCGCCCGTTCGCCGCCGAGGGCGACCAGCACGAACGACGAGATCAGCAGCACCTCGAACCAGACATACAAATTGAACAGATCGCCCGTGGTGAATGCGCCGCAAACACCCAGAAACAGCGTTTGCAGCAGCACATGAAAGCCGAAATGCTGTCGCCTGTCGTCGATGGCGACCACGGCGTAGGTCACTATGCAGGGCGCCAGCACGCCAGCCAGCAAGACCATCAGTGCGCTTAGGCGATCGATGACCAGCACGATTCCAAACGGCGGACGCCAGTCTCCCACCCCGAGCACTTGAATACCGTCTCGGTCGACCACCAGCAGCAGCAACACCGAAGCGGCAAACAGCAAGAGCGATCCGGCCAGGCTGATCGTTTGCTGAGCGCCGACGCGCCCCCAGGCCAACAAGCAACCGACTGCGGTCGCCAGCGGTATCAAGATCGGCAATATCGGCAGCCATTCCATTACGGTTCGCTCTCCCCGCCGGAGATTGCTGCCGGCTGATCGGAAGGCTTGGATAGATGCGGCGCCAACCGATCGGTAACGTTCAGCTCGTCCAAATCCTCGGTCTTGAGCAACTGATAGGTCCGTTTCAACAGAACCAAGGCAAAGGCTTGCAGGCCAAAGGCGATTACGATCGCCGTGAGAATCAGCGCTTGCGGGATCGGATCGGCGAACGGCGGCTCGATGCTGGTCGCGTCCGCGGGAATCAAGGGCGGCCTACCGCGAGTCAGTCCGCCGGAATTGAAAATCAACAAGTTGGTGGCATGCGTGAACAATGCGAGGCCGATGATCAGCTTGACCACGCTGCGGCGCAACACCATGTACAGTCCACAGGCGAACAATCCGCCAATGGTAACGGCCATGACCAAGGAGAGACTGATAGGAAGTTCCATCTCATTCCTCCGCCAATTCAAAAACAATCAGCGTAACGACACCCACGACGACGGCGTAGACGCCCATATCGAATAGCAACGGTCTGCCGAGATTGCCCACGATGGGCAAGTCCCATTCCGGCCACAGGCCGGTCAGGAATGGCTTGCGAAACAGCATCGGCAATAGGCCGGCGGTCAGCGCCAACGTCAGACCGGCGGCGATCCAGGAGAGCGGGGAAATCCACAGGATGCGCCGCGCCTCGGGCAGGCCGAAGGCGAACAGGCACAACAGGAACGCCGCCGCGGCGGTCAAACCGCCCACGAAGCCGCCCCCCGGTTCGTAGTGGCCGCGGAGCAGGAGAAACACCGAGAAAATCAACAGCAGCGGCAGTAGCAGTCGTGCCGCTGTGGAAAGTATCAAGGAATTCATGCTTCGCGCTCCTCTCCCAATCGCAGCCGCAACAGCGCGAGAATGCCAATGGCGGCGATTGAGAGCACGGTGATTTCGCCAAGCGTATCGAGCGCGCGAAAGTCAACCAGAATCACGTTTACTTCGTTGCGACCGCGCCCCTCGGGATAGGCCATCCGATTAATGCCGTCCGTCAGTTCCTTCTCGGACGGGTCGATGGCGTGTTCGGCCACGCTGAACGCCAGCACCGCCATGATCGTGCCGAACCCGATCGCGATCAAGCCGTCCCGCGCCCTCACGAGGGTGGAGGTGTATCGCTTGAAACGCGGTAAGCGGTACAGCACGAAGACGAACAAGATGACGGTCAAGGTTTCAATGGCCAATTGAGTCATGGCCAGATCGGGCGCCGCGAACAGCAGAAACAAGATCGAGATGCCGTAGCCGACCGAACCAAGCAGGCAGATGGCCGCCAGTCGGGAACCTGTCTTGGTAACAAAAATTGCCGCGGCCAGCATCATGCCACAAATCATCAGCTCGTAGAGTTTCACTCGCGGACCATCGGCCGTTTCGATCGTACCGACGCGGAACCACCACGAGGCGGCCAACAGCGTGATTAATGTTATGCCGGTGCAAAGAATATAGATGCTCAACCGACCGTTCTGAATCACTCGGGTTTGCGCGTTGGCAAACCATTTCAGCCCGGCGAGCAACCCCCGATAAACGGCTGCGGGGCCGATCGCGGCGAGCACTCCGAAGGGGGCGGCCGCCGACAACAGCCGATCGCGCATCGCGTAGAGCACCAGTCCGACCGCGAATGAGCCGGCGCTAAGCAACAACGGCGTGTTCACGCCGTGCCACAGCGCCAACTTGGCGACGTGCGGCGTGCCGAGCGTCTCGCTCATCGCGGCGGAAATAAATGTTTCTCCGAACCAACCCGCATAGAACGCCAGACAGAGTCCCGCGATGCTCAATAGAAGCGGCCCCGCCAGCATCGTCGGGGGCGATTCGTGGGCGTCTTCCGCCGCGGCAGTCGCGGCGCCGAAGAACGGCCTAATCGCCACCAACGACGCCACCACGACAAAGCCGAAGCTGGCCGCCATCAAGGCGGAGGTCAGCCATAGGGCATACTCGCTTTCCAGCGCGGCCTCGAAATCAACTTCCTTGCCAAGAAAACCCATTGTTGGAGGCAATCCGGCGAGCGACACCGCGGCCATTGCGGCGGCGGCGAACGTCCACGGCATCTTCTTGAGCAATCCGGCAAGTTCGTTGATGTCGCGAGTGTGGCTGCCATGGTCGACGCTGCCGGCAACCATGAACAACGCGCCCTTATACAAGGCGTGGGCCAGCAGGAACGTGAGTGCTCCCTTGACCGCAAGGGGCGAGCCGACGCCCAGCAGCGCCATGATCATACCCAAGGCGCTGACGGTCGAGTAGGCGAGGATCCGTTTCAAATCGCTCTGCTGCCAGGCAAGCCAGCCGCCGACCAGGGCGGTGGCCGTGCCGACGAGGGTAATGGTCGCAATCCAGACGGTCGTGTCGCCTGTGACGGGAGTCAGGCGGGCGACAAGAAAGATGCCGGCCTTGACCATGGTCGCCGAATGCAGATAGGCGCTCACCGGCGTGGGTGCGGCCATCGCCCCAGGCAACCAGAAATGAAACGGGAACTGGGCGCTCTTGGTGAAAGCGCCGAGCAGGATCAAGGCGATCATCGGAATGTACAGCGGCGAGGCGGCAATCGCCGCCGTCGATTGCCGTAGGTCCACCACGTCGGAGCCACCGCCGATTACCGCCAGCATGGTGAAACCGGCCAACAATGCTAAACCGCCCACGCCGGTCACTAGCAGCGCTTGCAGCGCCGAGGCGCGCGAGCTTTCCTCGTCTTGATTGAATCCGATGAGCATGTAGGAGGTGATGCCGGTGAGTTCCCAGAACAGGAACATGCCGAACAGGTTGCTGGACAGCACCAATCCCAACATGGAGGCCATGAACGCCAGCAACCAGAGAAATAGCCGCGAAGTACGTTCGTCGTCCCCCATGTAGCTGCCAGCATATAGAAATACCAGGCAGCCGATCCCGGAGACGATCAGGGCGAATAACAAAGACAGTCCATCAATCAGCAGATCGAGCGAGACCGCGACCCCGCCGACGGTCGCCTCCCAGGGCAACGGTACCACGAATCGTTCCCCGGCGGCCACCAGGGGAACAAACCGGGCAAAGTAAATAAACAGTCCCAGCGCAATCAACGGCGCCAGCCATCGCAGCACCAGCCGGAACTGCTTGCGCGAACGCGCATCGGTGCGGCCGAGGCCAAAAAATGCGAGGATCACCTGAAGCACGGAGTGGCTCTCGGCTGCGAGTTCGTCGGGTGGGCAAAATTGAGTATGCCCGATGATATCGCAACTCAATCGTACTGCCAATGCTGTATGAAGGTAGTGACGCTTGCAACCCGCGTCGGGCCGTGTACCATGAACACGCATTCCACCAGTTATAACCACACCGCCCGTGCCCGAAACTGCCGGTCATCGTTGCCGAAGCTGCCGGTCATCGTTGCCGAAGCTGCCAGCTTCGGCAAGCAAGCCGGCGGCATGCCCCCCGAAGCTCGCGCCAACCTGCATTCTCATGAGAATCCTCGCCGTCCAAAACTACCTGCTTCCGGTGCAGACCCGCGTGCCGCTCAAGTTCGGCAGCGAGACGTTGACCACGGTAACCTGCCTGCGGGTGGCGATGACCGTGGAAGATAGCCAGTATCGACGCGGGACCGGTTGGGGAGAGACGCCGTTGTCGGTGCAGTGGGGCTGGCCCAGTCGATTGCCCTACACGCAAAGGCACGAAGCCTTATTGCACCTCAGTCGGCGACTGGCGGTCGCCTGGCACGACTTTGCGGCGACCGGGCACCCGCTGGAGATCGGCCACCGCTTTCAGCGCGAAGTCCTCCCCTCGGTGATGGCCGAAACAGCCGAGTCATTGCAGTTGCCCGAGCCGATACCCCTGCTGGCGGCTCTGATCGTTTGCAGCGTCTTTGATATCGCCTTGCACGACGCCTTCGCCGAACTGCACGGGCTGGACGTCTATCAAACCTACAGCAAGGACTTTTTTGAGCAGGATCTATCGGCGTATCTCGAACCGGCCGCCGGCTGCGACGTCGATTTTCGCGGCCTCTACCCGGCCGATTTTCTCGTCCAGCCCCCGCCCTCGCGTCTGCCGTGTTGGCATCTAGTGGGCGGACTTGATCCGCTCGACGAAAAGGAACTATCCGCAGACGCGCCCCGCGATGGTTTTCCTGTATTGCTGCGGGACTGGATTCGTTCCGACGGGCTTACCTGCCTCAAAATCAAGCTGCGTGGCAACGACCGCGCGTGGGACTACGATCGCATTCTGCGCGTCGGGCGACTGGGCGTCGAAGAGGGAGTACAATGGCTGTCGACCGACTTCAACTGCACGGTCACCGATCCAAGTTACGTCAATGAGATACTAGATCAATTGCGCGACGACGCGCCGCGGATCTACGGCATGCTGCTTTACGTCGAGCAACCGTTTCCCTACGATTTGTCGGCCCACCGCATCGACGTCCACGGCCTCTCCGCCCGCAAGCCTTTGTTCCTGGACGAAAGCGCCCACGACTGGTCTTACGTGCGACTCGGACGCGAACTGGGATGGTCCGGTGTGGCGCTAAAAACCTGCAAGACCCAGTCGGGGGCGATACTGAGCCTCTGCTGGGCGAAGGCCCATGGCATGCCGTTGATGGTCCAGGATCTCACGAATCCCATGCTGGCCATGATCCCGCACGTGAGGCTGGCGGCCGCGGCATCCACCATAATGGGGGTCGAGTGCAATGCGATGCAGTTCTATCCGGACGCCTCGGAGCCGGAGTGCCAGGTCCACGGCGGCCTCTATCGACGGCGCAACGGCGTGGTCGAACTTTCCACGATCGGCTCAACCGGATTTGGGTATCGAAACGATGCCATTGAGCGGCAGTTGCCCGCGGCGGACCTAAGTGTCGATCGCTAGGGGCTGCAGAAGCACTTGAACCGTGTCTGTTGCCGCCAGGGGTACGGGTCAGGCGAAACGGGCGGACTTGGACAAATGGCCCAACCAGTTATTTGCTGGTTATTTGCGTGCATTATGCGAGCCGCTCGTTACAATAAATGAACGGAGTCGACCGATCCCCGCGAACAGTGCGCGGCCGGTCTCGACGAGTATCAAATTGATGCAGCGAATTGACACTGAAGTCGGTTCATGCGGCGGCCATTTGCCGCTCGGGCAAAATGCCTATGTCTACTACCAACACGTCGGCAGATCAATTTTTTGAGCAGGCCCAAAAGCTGAGCCTGCTACAAGGGGCCGCGCTGCGGAAAGCCCAGGCGGAAATCGGCAACGAGCAGGAAGCCGAAACGATCGCCCGCAAGTTGATCCGGGCGGGAATCATCTCCCGTTGGGCGGCGAGCCAGTTTCTCAAGGGCCGATCGCTACGATGGGGCAAATACCAACTCATCGACCAGATTGGCAAGGAGTTGAACTCGCCCGTCTACCTGGCCGAGCATACGCAGATGGAGCGCCGCGTGGTGCTCAAAATTCTTACCGAGGCGCAGGCAAGTCGTGGGGAATTGCGGGCGGTTGCTCAACTCGATCATCGCAATCTGGTCCACGTATATGACATCGATCATCAGAACGACAAATACTACCTGGTGATGGAGTTTGTCGAAGGAATCGATCTAGCGCACATTCTCAGCGACGGCGCCAAGCCTCCGCCGGAAAACAGCGCCGCCTACATGTATCAGGCCGCCTTGGGGCTGGCGCATGCGCATGGTCGTGGCATCGTCCATCGCCAGATTCATCCCGGCAACCTGATGGTGGATCACGAAGGCGTGGTGAAGATTCTCAATCTCGACGCCGCTCGTCCCACCGAGATGGTGAGCGAGGCGGGCAGTAAGATCGAGCAGCTTCCGTTGGAACTGGTCGACTACATCTCGCCGGAACAAGCCTCCGGCCGTGGCAAGATCGACCACCGCTCCGACGTCTACTCGTTAGGATGCGTGTTTTACCACCTACTGACAGGGCGTCCGCCGTATGCGGCGGACTCGGTCGCCGCCCGACTCGAGGCGCACCAAACTTCCGTCGCCACGCCGATCAGCCAGTTGGCCCTTCAGACGCCGCCGCCGCTGATCGAGGTTTGCGAACGGATGATGGCCAAGGATCCGCAAGCCCGCTACCAGAGTGCGGACGAGGTCGCGGTGGAACTTGACCAGTGGTTGAACGAGTTCGAGGAAACACGTCGCGCGACAACCATTCGGCGCAAGCCGCCGGTGGCCGCGGTCAGCGGCATCGAGGCTACGGGAACGTCGCCGGTCGATCGTCTCAAGCCGACGCGCAAGCCCGTTTTTTTCGAGTCGCTCACGAAACAGCAGAAGATCGCGATCGCGGCGGCAAGTGGCGTGGCCGCGATGCTGCTGCTGATAGGCGTCGTCGCCGTGATGTTGCTTTCCGGCCAAGACGCCGAGTTGGCCCAAAATAACCGCTCAGAGGTGGTCGACGGATCGGCAGCCGACGCGCCAATGGGAGATCAGCCGCCCGGGGCAGACGCAGCAAGAGCCACTGAGGATAACAACCCGTTGGACGAGGAATTTCCCGAACCGGGACAATTGGCCGGCGGAGGCAAGCCCGACGGCGAAGGCGGCCCGAATGGGGCCGACGAGCCAGCCCCGCCCGAAGTACCGGCGAATCCTAAAGACGAAGAACCAGCGGCACCCGACCCAATGCCTAAGCCGGATCCAGACGCTCCCCCTGCCGAGCCGGAAGTGGACGATCCCCCTACTGACAACGGCGACCCAGCGCCGGAAGAAACCGACACACCCCCGGAGAACGAACAACCCGAACCGGAGCCGCAACAGCCGAAAGCTGTGGAGCCGTTCAAGAACTTCCCCGCGGCGGTCAGCTTGCCGGAGGTGGGTTCGGCCGACGAAGTCAGTCCCGCCCCAGCGGTCGCTTTGGGTTCGGTCGAGCTGCCGGCGGACGCGAATCTGTATGTTAGCCTGCTCGGAGGAGACTCGGCCGCGCCGGGCAACCTTCAGTTTGCCGCGCGGACCAGCGACGAAGCAGAGCCGGCGCGCAAATGGCAGATTTATCTGATGCAGCCCGACGGATCGGAAACGCCGCTGGCGGAAATGGGCTTAACCGAAGGGGACCTGAGTTTTCAGTGGCTTTTGCAAGCACAGGAGAATCGCGCGGCCAACTATTTGCGTAATTGTGCGGTCTCCTTGCAATCGGAAGACGTTTCGCATCGCTTCCGTCTGCGAGAACCGTTACAGGCGGCGCCAATCACGCTCGATCTGGATAAACCGCGGATGCGAACTAATATCGATCTCGATTGGCTGCCGGAGAAGGAATCGGTGATGATCGAGTTCACCAATCTGGAAGGTGAATTTTCGGATGCCACCTGGGATCCCGGCGCCACGATCGCCGCCGACGGCGGCCGCGCCGCACTGAACCTGGGAACCAACGCCGACCGCGTGTTGCAGTTTCAGTTGCGGTCCGACGTGCGCCGCGGATTGCAGCTCGAACTGGCTTCATTCTTCAAGGTCGATTCCGAGCAGCAGCCGCTGGCGTTTTCCAAAACCGTTGCCGAACGACGGGCCACCGAGGTGCTCAACGCCAATACGAAGTTGACGCAACAGATTACTACCATGAAAGCTGTAAAAGACGCCAATCGGAAAAAAGCACTGGAACCGCAAGTCAAGTTCCTGCAGGAACAACAGGTGATCGCCAACCGGGCGCTCGACCAGTTCAATCTGCTCAAGCAACATTACAACGCGCTCAATGGGGAAGGCAAAATTCACTTCCGCGTCTATTGCCAAGTCGGCGACGAACAAATCGTGCTGGCGACCAGCGAGTAGGCCG
>JBBDLY010000305.1:0-3780 GCA_040878585.1 Pirellulales bacterium | reverse complement strand
GTCGCCTCGTTGGTCAATTCGAGGACCATGCCCTCGGCTTTGTCGTTGCGCAGGCCTTGAAAGCGGCTGATCAATTGGTCGCATATCGCCGAGGCCAATGCGATGGCTCGCTGGCGGTCGTGATCCTTGACGTTGAGATAGAAGATTTCAGTATGGCCAAACTCCGCTCCGTTGGGCGAGGCGAGTTCGACGCGCTTGCGCAGCTTCTCGATATCTTCCGCCGTCGGCCAGTCGGCCTGAGTGTTTTCACGGACGGGACCGACATCGACCAGCGCCGCGCGCAGCACACCGCGACTGCGGGCGAGTTCCATGATCGTTTCTTGCACGGCCTTCATCTGTTCGATCTGCTCGAATTTGCCGGTTCGCTGCCGATCGGCGCCGCCGATCGCCTCGTCGCGCACGGTGAGCGCCTGCGCCGCCTGCCACGTGTCGGGCTTCAGCACTGCGTAAGATACCGCCAGCAAGGTCACCAATGCCGCCGGCACGATCCACCGCAGGCGGTACTTGAAGATCAGCTGCACGACTTCTTCAGGCGTGATCGGTTGTGTGTGATTCATGCGTGGGATCCTGGTGAAGAGTTGGGATGAGCAACTACGGCGACGACTGTTTCGAGTCCGACAGCCCCGGATGCAAGCCGGATGCCAATCCTCTGTACGAATGCCGCCGATCGATGTCCCAACCTTCACGAATCTGTTTACTCGCTATGAGTTAAGCGTAGGACACGGGCGCGCCGCAGGCGGCCGAAATGGTCGCGGCAATGATGTTTTTAGGCCACATGCCGTCGAATACGAGCAACGCGTTAGAACACGGAGAACAGGCAAAATCACTACAAGCTGAACCGCGCCATCGGCGCGAGAGCTTCATCGCGACAAAGCCCAGGCATGGCATGCCAAATAAGCGGAATGGAGGACATCGAAACTCTGGCGAGTTCCGCTCCGGAATCGTGTATTTCTAGTGACTTGCTACTTGCTTGCGGTGACCGATACTTGCGGAGTCTATTGCCTTGACAAAGCAAGATGGAAAGCAGTCATGTTCACAACACCCGTTAATCGCCTCGACGATCTCCAACGGTTGCGGCCCGAAATCGATCGGCTCGCCGGCGGCGTGCCGACGCGCGGAGCCGCATGGCTGACAAGCTGGTGGGAGTCGTTTGGCGGCGAAGCGCCGATCGGCGACCGGCGATTGGAGTTGGCGAGCCTGGCGGTATACGATCCGCGCCGGCACGCTCGGATGGTCGGCTTTGTACCGTTTTGCCGGCACGTCTCTCGACAACAGGGAACGGTGCTGCGGTGGCTCGGCTCGGGCGAGGTCTGCTCCGATTATGTGGCGATCCTGGCCGAACCGCATGATACCGAAGCAGTCGTCGATGCGGCTGCCGGCTGGCTGCTCGACGCCCATGCCCGGCGATGGGACGTGATCGAGCTGGAAGGGATCAGGCAGGACGACCGCGGTTCGCAGCGGTTGTTGCATCAACTGCGGGAGGCCGGTCACCAGGTTTACTTTCGTCCCGAGGCGGCCAGTTGGCGGATTGCGCTGCCCGACGATTGGGAGGCGTTTCTGGCGCGCCTTTCCAAATCACATCGCAAACAGGTTCGCCGCGCGGTTCGCGACCACTTCGACTCGGGCGAGTGCTGGCTGCACGTCGCCGAGACGGAGCAAGACCTGGCGGACGGCTTCGCGATCTTTCGTGAACTGCACGTCAATCGGCGGCGGGAACTGGGGCAAGCGGGCTGCTTCGCCTCGCCCCGCTTCGCACAGTTTCTCGAATTGGCGGCCGGCGCGATGTTCGCCGCCGGCCGATTGAAACTCACCTGGCTCGAATACCGGGGCGAACCGATCGCCGCCGACTTCAATCTGTTCGACGGCGACGCGCTGTACGCTTACCAAGGGGGCTTCGATCCTAGCCGCCACGAGCTGCGGCCGGGCTGGCTGCTGACGCTGGCCACCCTGCGGATGGCGATCGAGCAGCGCTGGCGGACGTACGATTTCCTCCGCGGTGATGAGCCGTATAAGGCGCATTGGCGGGCCGAGGCCCACCCCATGACGCATTACCGCGTTGTCTCCCGCCAAGCGAGTCGCAGTCTGCGGCACGGCCTGTGGCGGGCGGGCGAACGGGCCAAGGCGCTGGCAGTCGGCGAATATGTCGCCAGTTGGCAGCCATGGGAAAAAGCTCCGGTCGACTGCGCTCCCGAACATGCCTCGCACTAACACGACGCCAACTGAAGACAATCCCATGAAGGTCGAACGTATCACGCGCATCCCGGCGGAGTTCCTGCTGCCCGATCACACCCGCCGCCACGGCTGGTTGAGCGAGTGGAACGAACTGGCCGGAGACCTGACGCAGTTGGACAGCGACTGGCTGCTCTCCTGGTGGGTGCATTTCGGCGGCGCTCGCGAATTGTGCTTGCTTGCCGTACGCGACGACGAGGGAATGCTGCACGGACTGGCGCCGTGGTACCTCGACCGCTCGCCGGCGGCCGGCGGCGTGATCCGCTATCTCGGCTCCGGCGTCGTCTGCACGGATTACCTGACGATCCTGACACTCGCGGGCAGCGAGTCGCAGGTCGTCGACGCAGTTGCCGATTGGCTGCTCGGCGCGGGCCGTGATTGTTGGGAGCGGATCGAACTGGTCGGCACCGACGATGCGGACGTCGTGATCCCTCAACTGATGCGGCGGCTGGTCGACCACGGCAACTCGCTCCATACACGACCTGGCGCCAATACCTGGCGGCTCACCCTGCCGCCGACTTGGGACGAGTATTTGGCCGGCATGTCGGGCCGCCGCCGCAATCGAGTGCGCAAGGTGGTTAGGACGGAGTTCGACACAGGCGTTAGCCTTCTGCGTGAAACCAAGACTTCTGAGGAGTTCGAAGCCAACTGGCGCGTGTTCATCGAGTTGCACCAGGCGCGGCGGCGTTCGGTGGGCGATCCGGGCGTCTTTGCACGTCCCGACTTCGCTGCCTTCCTTCGCGAAGCGGCCGAGCGGCTGTTCGCCAAGCGGGAGCTTGATCTGTTGATCCTCGATCGCCACGGCCGGCCGATCAGCGTCGAGTTCAATCCCGCCGGCCGCGGCATCGTGTTTGGTTACCAGGCCGGCATCGATCCCGCGGCGCTCGATTGTCAACCGGGACACCTGATGACGCTTGCCCGCATCCGGCGCGCGATCGGGCTGGGCAAGACGGCGTTGGACTTCATGCGGGGGGACGAACGGTACAAGGCGGAATGGGGAGCAACCAAGCGCACCACCACCGAGTACCGGCTGGTCCAGCAGAAGCCGATCGCTCGGCTTCGGCACGGCATGTGGCTGGCCAGCCAGCAGATGCGGCAACTTGCCAAGTCGGGCATTGCCACCGCTCACCAGATGTTAGGCAAGGAATAGGCGTTCGATGCGCAAATCCAGGCAGATCATTCTTTCGGCGTATTATTACGCGACCGCGCCGCCGCGGATGGCACGGAACGCGCTGCTGGCGGCGCGCGGCCGTGCGCCGGTCTGCATCGGCACATTTCATCGCATCGCCGACGACGACGCCAACGCCTGGACCACCAGCCGCGCCGAGTTTCTCCGCGCCGTCGAATGGTTGCAGGCACGTTTCGAGTTGATCTCGCTGGGCGAGGCGCAGCGGCGGATCGCCGCGGCCGATAATAGTCGAACCGCCTTCGCGCTAACCTTCGACGACGGCTACGCCGAGAACTGCGAGTGGGCGTTGCCGTGGCTGCTGGAGCAGGGCGTGCCGTTTACCTATTTCGTGACCAGCGATCCGGCGCTGCGCGGCGGTTACT
>JBBDLY010000304.1:0-3796 GCA_040878585.1 Pirellulales bacterium | reverse complement strand
TGGAAGGCTACCCGACTCGCGACCACCGCAGCACCGTCTGGCCGCGGCTGAAACAGCGCTACCGCAGCGGCGGCACCAGCATGATCAGCGGCCCGTTCGGGCATGGACAGTGAGGAGGCTTGAGGCTTGAGGCTTGAGGCTTGAGGCTTGAGGATATTGCCTATTTGTTATTTGTTATTTGTTATTGAGTAGCGAGAACAACGAACAAACTGGCAAGCAATATCCCACATAACAAATAACAAATAACAAATACCCAATGATCCCATGAAAAACTCCGCCTACATTTTGACGCTGATGCTGATTGCCACCTCCTTCGGCTGCAAAGGGGCCGGCACCGTGGGTCCGCCGGTTGATCGGCCGTTTCCGGTCGGGCAGGCGACCGACGCCTTCTGGGAAACGCAGCAGACCAACGCCGAGGCGGCCGACTTCGTGTTCTACGATCACGAGTTCGTGGGAGACACGGCCGAGCTAGCGCCGGGTGCGAAGAAGAAGCTGATGGCCGTCGCTTTGCGGCTGGAGCATGTGCCGTTCCCGATCACGATCGAGGAGAGCCTGCACAACGCCCGCCCGCAACTCGACCTGGCCCGCCGCCGCACGGTGGTCGAGCAGTTGGCGCGGCTGGGGATTCCGCAGGCGGAGAACCGGGTGGTGATCGCCAGCGCCTTCGCCGAAGGGATCACGGCGGTCGAAGGAGAGGCCAACTACTACCAGGTAATCAGCGGCAACATCTACGAAGGAGGCCGCGGCGCCGGCGGCGCCTACGGCGGCTTCGGCGGCGGAACGTATCGGTAATTCGCGTAGCGGAATTCGCCAGAATTCCGGCGGAACTCTAGGCGAGATTCCGCTACCACGGCGGAGCTCTTGGCGAGTTCCGCTACCACGCAATCCACAAAGAGTTCGCTCACCATGAGATACCAAAGCTTGATTGTTATCGTCATCGCCGTGAGCGCCGCAGGTTGTAGCGGCGGCGGTTGGCTAACGCGCCCGTCGTGGCCTTTTGCCGAACGGGAAAAGCCGCCGCAGACGGTATCGCAGATGCTCGCCAGTGGATCGACCCGCTCCAGCGCGTCCAAGACGGCAGCGAATAAAAGCTCCAAGAAATCGCGCGGAACCGATCAAATGGCAGCCGCCTCGTTCTTCGAGCAACTGGGCAATGCCAAAGCCACCGAACAGGCTGGCAAGCAGGACTCCGCCCGCAAAATGTACGAGAAGCTGCTGGTCGAGTTTCCCGATCGCGCCGAACCGTACCACCGGCTGGGCGTGGTGGCCGATCGTCAGCGCCGCCACCGCGAAGCGCAGTCGCTGTATACCCAAGCGCTGCTGATCAAGCCGATGGACCCGGAAATACTCAACGACCTGGGCTACTGTTTTTTCTTGCAAGGGCAGTTGACGAAGGCCGAAAGCGCCCTGATGAAGGGCGTATCGCTGAGTCCCTCCGACGACCGCATTCGCAACAATTTGGGCATGGTGCTGGGCCACCTAGGGCGTGATGAACACGCCTTGGAGCAATTTCGCCGCGCCGGCAGCGAAGCGGACGCGCAATATAACCTGGCCTTCGTTCAGGTTGCCCGCGGCGACATGGAGCAAGCACGCCGGCGGCTGGAATTGGCGCTGCGGAACAACCCGTCGCACCAGCAAGCGCGGATCGCGTTGAACGAGCTCGACGCCGTCGACAACGATGTGTTTGGAGTTGCCAGCAAGGAAGATTCGGGTATTCCGCCCGCGCCGAGCAAACCGGGGCGTTACGTTCCCTACCTGGAGGACGTCGATCCGAGTCAGCCAAATGCCGCGCTGACGGGAGGCGCTGAACCAATGCAAGAGGTCGGAGAAGGAGATGCATCGCTGCATGCGGCGGGGCCTCATCGAACCACCTACGGCTCGCCCGACTCGCCCGCCTCGGTCGATCGCAACGCCGCCGTCCGATCGCTGAAATCAAGCGGCTACACCGCTCACGACGATCCGCACAGCCAGGCCCTGCAAGCCCAAGCCCAGCAGATGATGGAAGCCCGCCTCCGCTAAAACGCAACGACGCTGCTGGAACCTCAATCGGTGCGGGCGCGTTGCGGCTGGAGACTCCTGGCCGTTACAATCGGCCGGATGAACAACTCGACCGTGGAAATCATCTTTGAGGAAGGTCCGTGCTTCGTCCTCAACAAACCGCCCGGCCTGTTAACTCAAGCGCCGCCGGGGATTGATTCGCTGGAATCTCGCTTCAAGGCGTTGTTGCGACGGCGGCTCGACCGTCAAGATGGGAAAATATACCTCGGCCTGCCGCATCGGCTGGACCGGCCCGTCAGCGGTGCGATTCTGTTCGCGCGGCATGTGCGAGCGGCACGCAGGTTGAGCGAGCAGTTCGAGGCCCGCACCATTCGCAAAGTCTACTGGGCGTTGGTCGAGGGCGAACCTGCCAAGCCTTCCGGCACATGGCGCGATTTTCTCCGCAAGATTCCAGGCGAGGCCAAGGCCGAGCAGGTCGACGCAACACATCCCGACGCCCGCGAAGCCGTGTTGCATTTTAAACGGCTGGCCTCGACTCCGGCGGGTAGCTTGCTCGAGATTGAATTGGAAACCGGCCGGATGCATCAAATTCGTATCCAGGCGGCGAGCCGCGGCCTGCCGATCGTGGGCGACGCGCTCTATGGTGCCGTGCAATCGTTCGGAGAACCCCATGCCGACGACCGCTTGCGGGCGATTGCCTTGCACGGCCGACGCCTGGAGTTTCGCCACCCGATGCACCACGAACCGCGGCAAGTCGAAGCGCCGCTTCCGGATGCCTGGCGATCACTCGGGCTGGGGCCGCAAGCATAACAACCGCTACAGCCGATCCAGGCGAAATATCCAGCGGAGAAATCGTGCTTGATCGTTCCCAATGGCGAACTAGACTTAGGTAATTCCAGCGGGCGGAGTTCGGCATTCCGGTCGGCCCGCGTCACTGAAACTGCCTTTGTCAGTCGTCCTATTTCGGAGAAAGCAAGATGGATCCCTTTGCCCTAATCATGCTGGTGGCCGTGGCTGTTGAACCGGGCGAGCGCGTCATCGAGCACACCCAGCCGTATCACAGCGGCCAGCCGGTCGTGCGGGTGTTTGAGCGTCGCGACATCGACGAAGCTCGCGAAGCGAACTGGAACGCCTACGTGGTCGAGTTGGATGAATTGTGGGCCGACTATCGCGAGGCGGGGTCCTCGCCACGTGCCTGGCGGCTGTACAAGCGGGCGGCGCTCGATGCCAAACGGCGATTTGTCTACAACGATCCGTACTTCCTGCCAATTCCGACGCGGTTCGACGACTAACCGTCAGCGACTTGGTAAGACGGCGCCGCGTCCTACGCCTGTAAGACGGCGCTGCGTCCTCCACGTGTAAGACGGCCCTCCGAGGCCGTCTTGCGAGAAACTTCAGTTTCGAGGCGTATCCCGGTGCCAACAGGCGCTGAGATGCCGTCCGCAGTCGGCTCTGAAACCTCTTGGCTGTTGGGGACGGAAAGTCGGCTCCTACCGTTAGACTACTCGAAACTGAAGTTTCTCGACCGACGGCTTCGGAGAGCCGTCGTACAGATTGCTGGCTTCGGAGAGCCGTCGTACAGCTTCGGAGCGCCGGCTTACGTGCTTAACCGCCGAAGCGGCCGCCGCCGGTATTGGGATCGGTTTCGACCTTGGGTGTGAACTCGACTCGCACGGCGGGGTTGGTTTCGCGAACGGCGCCAACGCCCGTTTCCGTAACCCCAGTCCTACGGGCGTCGACTAATTGCAGGTTCTTCAGACCCGCCAGCGCGGTCATTGTGCGGTCGCCTACCTGCGTT
>JBBDLY010000303.1:0-3808 GCA_040878585.1 Pirellulales bacterium | reverse complement strand
GGCGGTTGATCGAACTTCGACATCGGCAGGGGATGAGTTTTGCCGAGATCGGCAGGGAAATGGCAATTTCCGAATCCGCCGCTCGGCAGCTTTGGGTGCGCTCAGTGGAAGCGCTCAGAACCCTCCTGTCAGACCAGCAGCATGGCAAGCCGTCCCGAAGAACACCCTAGCGCCGATGCCAACGGCGCCCTGGCAGAGTCGGACGTTGCCCCGCAGTTGCAAAACTCGACAATCGCCAGTCAGTCTCGTGAGGTCTGACTGAATGTAACGTCGATGACGCTTGTGTTGTGGTTGACACACACTACAAGGTCATCCAGTTGCTTGAAGTATAGAATCGCTCCAACTTCTTCGAATCCCTTATTTAGCAGTTGTTGTGTAGTGTCGTGCGTAACGGATTCGCCCTCGACGGTAATCGAACCGTTGAACAATGTCGTGGGCCAGAATCGGGCATCACAACGATCGATCGCAAAGCCGATCTGAGCGTATTGATCTCCATCCGGGGCGTCCAAATGCGCAAACACGCCTTGGTCGTCCCAAGTGTGAACTGTGCCCAAATCGACAAAAGTACGGGAGGGTTCACCGAACAATTCAACCAACACTTCCGTATCGCACGGCCAATTGATTCTACGATCTCCGAGCATCAACGTTCCATCTTTGGCCACTACGTTCATGGGCTTGATGTTGTTAGCGACTTTATCCTGCGATTGGTTGCGCTTGGTGCATCCGACGACGGCGAAAGGAATTACGGCAAGGACGGCGAAAACGAATGCAGGGTTCGCCGATGCCTTCGCTTGGCGCAAACGGCTGGCCACCGGGGAAACGACACGGCTATTCGTCATAGATCCATTCTCAATAATCGGTGCACGTCAGTTTCAGCAATTTGTCGCTTCGACCTTGACTTCCACCAAATGGGGCTACCAGCGGTAGTCTTGCTGCCGCAGGAAGCCGGTTAGCAGCAGGTTGCCCTCGGGCAGCACGTCGAGCGTGGCGAAGCCGCTGTTGTCGGCCCCTGCGCCTTCGACCATCGCCACCAGCGTGCAGTAGTGGATGTCGCCGATCTGGCGATGCTCGTTCTTGTGGCTGTGCCCTTGAAACACCGCCAGCACGCGTTGCGAGTCTTCCAGAATCTTGCGGACCGCCTTGGCGTTGCGGACGCCGTAGGGCTGGCCGACGTCGAGGCGCTGATGCGCGAACACCACGGTCGGCAACCGCGTGGCCGCCAAGTCTTGCCGCAGCCACTCCAGTTGGTCGGCCGGGATATTGGGGTCGGTCCACTGGAAGTTACGGCGGCCGTACGGTTCGCCGTCGCTGCGAAAGCAGGCATCCAGCACCACCCCGTGGACGCCCGAGATGTCGAACGAGTAGTAAGAACGCGGCTGCTCGACGCCGGCCAAGAATTCCTGTTTGGTCAACGTGTCGACGCAGTGATTGCCCAGCACGCAATGCCGCCGATCGGAGATCTTTGAGAACGGCCGGTAGATAGACGCCAGCCACCGCTGCTCGTCGTCCACGTCCGGCGCGGCGTCGATCAGGTCGCCCAGCTCCACGATCGCGTCCGGCTCCGCGCGTCGCAATTGCTCGCCGGCCGCCTGCAACTTATCCAGCGACTCACGATAATGCCGGCTGCCGCGGGTGGGCTTGTCGGCATAATGAAGATCGGTCAGCAGACCGAACCGCGCCAGCCGCGCCGGCGGCGGTTCATCCGCCAGCACGGTCCGCGGCGTCGTCGCACCGGCAGCCAGTAGCAGCAATGAGCCGTCGCGGAGAAAGCGGCGACGTGTGACGAAGGAAGGAGGGTTCATGGGGTAATTCCTTATTGCTTATTGGTGACCACTATCCAAAGCGACGGGCAACTCAATGTTATGCGACGAATCGTTCGCCGGTAGATCGAGTTCGAGGCGAATCGGTTCAAATAGCGGCCTACCGCGGGGAAATTCGTAGGCGTCGGCTTGATTATCCGGCGTGTTTCCGTCGAATCCTAGGACGGTCAACACGTGCGGGCCGGCGGCCGTTCCCTTGCCGTTGGCGGTGCGAAACTGGCCGTCTTCGATCATCGCCACCACGCCCGGGCCTTGATTGCCTTTCGCCGTGTCGGGCGCGATCCGCAATTCGCCGTCGGGAACCGCCCGGCCGGCGAACGTCACGACGCCGGAGCGTTGATATAAACCGTCGTCTCCGCGACAGCCCGCCAGCAGCAGGCCAACTGGTAGTGCGGCAAGAGCGAAGCAGCGAATCGTTGCCGTCACTGCCATCCTCCCGCGGGCAGGCCGTCGTTGCGGCTGCCGAGCGATTGATAGGTGGCCAGGTCCATGCTTTCGTTGACGAACTGAACCGAGCCGTCGGCCCTGGCGAAGAAACAGCCGCCGGTATGGAAACTGCCGAAAGCGCGGGTGACGTGCTGGTGCAGGTTGGTTTGGCCAGGGTTAAGATCGAAGGCGTTGATCGGTTCCAGCGTGGCGGCCATCTGCATGTAGAGCGTGCCGTTGCCGTGCAGATAAATGCCGGAGGCCCAGGTTTCAAACCAGTAGGGATGTCCCGCTTTGACTTGCTGGTAGCGGGTTTCTCCCAGCATGAAGACATTGCTCGCGCCGTCGCGAATTTCGGCCGCCTGGACGCCGGAGTTGTTGAAGAAGATGCCGTTGTAGAAATAGACGCGCTGTCCCGACAAACCGCTGCTGCGACAGCCCTGATATGCCGCCGTGGCATCCGGTCCACCTCCCATCACGCCAAAGTAATTGTTGGTGGCATGTCCCTCGCGGGCGTTGGGATTGCTGGGACACTCGAACTTGGTCAACCGCCGCCGCTGTTCCTGATGGTTGCGGTTGTCGACGGAGTTCGACCCGGCGCCCTGCCCCGGATCGTCGCTCATGTGCGACTCGAAGTCGGCATCCAGAGCGAACGCGTCGTAGCGGGCTTGCTCTTCGATGAACGGCAACACACTAACCGTCCAGGCGGGGCCGCTGGTGCGGTTGATTAGATTGCCCCCCTGATCGATGCGGCAGTTGTGCGTGGCACTCGATTGCTGGCCCGACAAGTGACCGGAGGGAAAGCTGCCGTGCGTGAACTCGTAGTTGTGTACCGCCAGCGCAAGCTGCTTGAGTTTGTTGGAGCACTGCACCCGCCGTGCCGCCTCGCGGGCCGCTTGCACGGCCGGCAGCAACAGCGCAATCAAAATGCCGATGATCGTAATCACGACCAGCAGTTCCACCAACGTAAAACCGTGTAGGGGCCGGGATCGCTGCATGCGAGGATTCCTCAAGGAGCGGAAGTCGACGAGTGTAAGCTAACCTGCGTCGACCAGCCTGCGTCGCCGCCACATCAGCAGGCCGATACTCAACGCGCCCAGCAGGCCCATGGCGTAGGTGGATACTTCGGGCACGGCTGTAATACTGAAGTTATCGAATTCGAATACATGCAAAGCTTGACCGTTGCCGCGCCACGCCTGCACGCCGACGTAGAGCGGCGTGCCGGCCAAAGCGCCAGGCAATGCGCCGTCACCGAGGTGCTGAATCGTCGCGCTAACCGTGTCCAGATCGAGGTAATAAAAGTCGAAGTCGACTCCATTCAAGTCGCGTTCAATAAACAGCCGCAAGTTGCCGGTTGGTGTGTTCTCCAGGCCAAAGTTGCCATCATTCGAAACGGTCAAGTCGCCTGTTAGGCCGTCCTGAAGCCAGACCGACCCCGAACCGCCGCCCCGCCATTCGCGGCGAATGCGCCAACCCGTGCTGCTGTTGGGTTGTGCAACGGTGGACGACACAATCACGAACTGCCCGTAACTCGAATCAGTCCAGGGGCTGGCGGGCATGTC
>JBBDLY010000302.1:0-3821 GCA_040878585.1 Pirellulales bacterium | reverse complement strand
TGCAATCGGACAGTGTAACAGCGTTGGCAATCGTACTGAACTCCCCCGCCGGCACACCCTGCCGCCTGAATTCAGTGTCGCAGATTCGCTGAATGCGCCACAATTCAGGCCGTGACAGAGTCGCTGCAAAGGGCGAGGGTTCCCGGAACATTTGGCGAGTTCCGCTCCTGAATTGCTAGATTTCGCCAAATTCTACCGCATCCGCGGAACGATTCGTTCGGTCGCGTCGTCTGTAAGGTAGGATTTTTCAGTCGAGATGGCAGCGCCAGGCGGTTCGGACCGAGCGGACCGAGGCTGCGTGACCCATCCTGTATTCTGGCAACCAACGGCAATTCCTGTATATTCGATCCTCGCGAGGCGTAAGATGAACCGACCCAACTTGCTCGACCGACCCCTGACGACCGTGGCCTGCTTTGCCCTGGCGGTGCTGTTTGCAGCGCCGCTGGCGAGTTTCGCCCAGAAAGATGATGCCGCGGAGAAAGATCAAGCCATGAAAGACGACGACGGGGCAACGCTGCCGATCAAGAAAGTCGTGCTGTTCAACTCCGGCGTGGGGTTTTATCAGCATGAAGGCAAGGTAACCGGCGATACGGAGGTGACGCTCAAGTTCGACGTCGACGAAATCAACGACCTGCTCAAGAGCATGGTCTTGCGAGATCTCGACGGCGGCGCGATCTCCACGGTCACCTACGGCTCGAAGGATCCCATCACCCGCACGCTCAAGACCTTTGCCATCGACCTGACCGAAGACCCTTCCCTGGCCGCGCTGCTGCGGCAGGTTCGAGGCGAACGGGTGGAGGTGCAGGCGGTGGACAATATCACCGGCATCATCGTCAGCGTCGAGTCTCGCGAGATCCGCGTTGGAGAGGACCAGACGATCGAGCAGGAATTCGTGAACCTGCTGACGCCCGAGGGACTGCGGAGCGTCTCACTTGCGGACGTGGGCCGCATTCGCTTTCTCAATGAAGACTTGCAGGCGGAGTTTAACAAGGCGCTGAGCGTGTTGGCCCAAAGCCACGACACCGACAAGAAGACCGTAGGACTAAAGTTCCTGGGCAACGGCGAGCGGCAGGTGCGGGTGGGGTACATCCAGGAGTCGCCGGTCTGGAAGACTTCCTATCGCCTGGTGCTCGACGAGGAAGGCAAGCCGTTCCTGCAGGGGTGGGCGATCGTGGAGAACACCACCGACAACGACTGGGACGACGTGCGACTGACGCTGGTCAGCGGCCGACCGATCTCGTTCATGATGGATCTGTACGAACCGCTCTACGTGCCGCGTCCGTTGGAACAGTTGGACCTATATGCCTCGCTCCGGCCGAAGACCTACGACCAGGATCTGGCCGGCAAGGCGGATGAATTCGCCCGCATGGCGAACCGCCGGGGCCGGGAATTCGCCGAGGAGAAGGCGGGACGCATGGGACTGAGTGGCGCCCTCCAATCGGCGGCACCGGCGGCGCCCCCCATGGACGCAGCGCACGCCTATAAGGCCGAATCGGAAGCGGAGGATCGCCGCAGCTTCAATTTACAGCAAGGCGTGCAGTCGGCGGCGGCCGGCGGCGACGTGGGCGAGTTGTTCGAGTACGTGATCGGCACACCCGTCTCGCTGGAACGGCAGCGGTCGGCCATGCTGCCGATCGTCAACAGCGAGATCGAGGGAGAGAAGCTCGCCATTTACAATGAGAACACTCATGCCAAGCATCCGCTCAACGGCTTGCGGATGCAGAACACGACCGGCTTGCACCTGATGCAAGGCCCGGTTACCGTGTTCGATGGCGGCATCTATGCCGGCGACGCCAAGATCAGCGACATCGCCGCCGGCAGCGAGCGACTGTTGAGCTACGCGATGGACTTGAACACGGAGGTGAGCTTCGAGACCAAGGGCGCGCCGGAGCAGTTGGTGAGCGTGAAGATCGTTCGCGGCAATCTGATTACCGACCGCAAATACTTCCGCAGTCGGGAGTACACCATCAAGAACTCCAACGCGGCCGCCAAGAAGGTGCTGATCGAGTACCCGTTCGATTCCCAATGGGAACTGAAGGAGCCGGAGGAGCCGGCCGAAAAAACCCGCAATCTGTATCGCTTCGCGGTCGACGCCGAACCGGGCGAACCGCAGAAGTTCACACTCCGCGAGGAGCGGACCGCCTCGCAATCGATCGCGCTGACCAACATCGACGACAACACGATCGTCTATTATCTGCGGACCAAGATCATCAGCGACGAGGTGAAAGGGGCGCTGGAGGAAGTGGTCAAGCGGAAGGTCGAAATCGACAAGGTCGCGCGCCAGCGGCAGGAGAAGGAGCGGCAGATCGCCTCGATCGAGCAGGACCAGAACCGCATCCGCCAAAACATGGACAAGGTGCCGCGCGACAGCGATCTATATCGCCGCTACCTGGAGAAGTTCACCGAGCAGGAAGATTCCATGGAAGCCCTGCGCGAGGAAATCAAGCAACTAGCGGAACAGGAACAGCAGCTTCGCCGCGACCTGAACACGTATTTGCAAGATGTAACGCTCTCGTAGTGGCATCCGCAGATGACGCAGATTTTCGCAGATAACATCACACCAACACGAATCTGCGAATATCGGCGTAATCTGTGGACCGTTTGTTCGGCAGCCCGGCAATGGACTTGGAATTCGACTCGCCGAGATAGGCTGCAGCAGCAATTGCGGATCAACGACATTAACGCGCACGATGCTTGGGCGGACTCACGCGCGACAGCGCCGTGAGCTGCCGCACGACTTCGGCCCGGTCGTTCGTTTCATCCAGAATGGTATGTTGGCAGTCGGCCCAACTGGGGCTTGCCACCATTTCCAGTGTGTGTTCCAGGTGCTGCCAGCAGCCAAGCTCCTCCGCATGGGGGCGGAGCCGTTCGACCAGATTCTCGACGACCAGTTGCATCGGCTGCACTTCAAAGGTGTAGCTGTCGACCAGCTCGGCCTGCATGCCAAATCGGGCGGCCCGCCACTTGTTCTGCCGTACCATCATCGGATGGCAATCGTGCTGGTAGGCGCCTTGGTCGATATCCTCGGACAACGCCGTGACCAGGCACTGAATCAGCGCCGCCAGCCCCAGTGAATCTTGCAAGTTGCCCGGCATGTCGCAGACGCGCACCTCGACGGTGCCGAAGTTATGGTGCGGGCGGACGTCCCACCAGATCTCGCGGATCGTATTGATAAAGCCGGTATCGACCATGTGGTTGATCAGCCACACGTATTCGCTCCAATTGCGCATCAAGGTCGGCAGCCCGGCGGTCGGCAGACCTTCCATGATCTTGGAACGATGCGATTGCAGGCCGGTGGTCCGTCCTTCCCAATAGGGGCTGCTGCAGGAGAGCGCCAGCAGCGTCGGCAGATGCTGCATGATGCGGTCGCAGATCATCACCGCCTTGTCGCCCGAATCGACTCCCACGTGAACATGCAACCCAAACGTGATCAGCCGCCGCGCCATCTCCTGCAACAGGTTGACCAGCCCCAGATAGCGGTCGTCGGGGGTTACGTGCTGATCCATCCAGTGCGAGAACGGGTGCGTGGCGCCCCACCACAGCCGCAGGTCCAAGGCATCGGCGGCCGCTTCGACGACGGCCAACTTCGCCGATAGGTCCTCGCCCGCCTGATCGACCGTATCGCAAACGTCGGTATTGATTTCGATGCAGCACTGCATCAGCTCGGGTTTGTAGCACTGCACTTCGCTGGTGGGCAACTTCTTGAGCAATTCGCTGATGCTGCTGGCCAGCGCCATGTCCTGCTCGCGGACCAGGGCCAATTCCAACTCGACGCCCAGAGTCGGCCGATCGTTGGCGTTGAAAACAAGCTTGCTCATGGC
>JBBDLY010000301.1:0-3831 GCA_040878585.1 Pirellulales bacterium | reverse complement strand
ATCTCGGCCAATAGCTGCGGCAGCAGTGGAAACTGCTTGGAAAAAGCTGAAATGAAATGATCGTGACTTGGCCGGTCTCCCCAGAGACAGCGGATGCGATACTCCTCGGCAACCAAGTCGGGCGGCAGTTGAGCCAACTCGCCAATCTCCGGGACGCACTTTGAGTATGCACGCCAAGTCGGCTGACCTCCGAGCAGATCGGTTAGCCGATGCCCTTGAGAAGTAGCCTGCCAGCGTAGTTCCATGTCGATCGCGGCCAACTCACTGGCCAAACGACTCTTGGAGAACGAATCGCAGTCGGCAACAAAGCTGCCGATGGACGGCGGAGAGTCGGCTATCCACGCCTTCTCGAACGCCAGGATCGTTGGCTCAAACAGTTTCGTTTGTTGGGCCGGGTTCATCATACCGATCTACTCAGGCTCCACTACCGATAGTCGACTCTCTAATTCTTGCCGGCTGGTCTGCAATAGCCGTCGCACAGTCCGTTGCGATCGTCCCATCGTCTCGGCGATATTCTCGATCGTCTCGCCGGCCAAGCGAAGCTCGAGCGCCTCTCGTTCGGCAGGGCTGGCCGATTGCATCACTTGTCTCAACTCGTCGAGCAACGCCGCTTCTTCCTCCGGTCGTGGCTCGCGATCCGCGGCGATCGCGAGAGCGTCATCGTCGCCGATCGCGCGCTGTTCCTTGGTAACGGCTCGTTTCGAGGCCGTGTGGACTTCGATCTGGCGTCTCAGTTTGCTTAGCGCAATCGCCACCAACAGCCGCCACAGATCCCCCGAACGCCGCAGCACGTACTGATCATCGACTGCCCTGACAAAGAAGCTCCGCATAGCAGACTGCAAAACATCCTCGGCATCGACGCGTTGCTGCAACTGGGGCGAGATTCGCCGACGAACCAAACTCAGCAACCGCTCGACATACCTGTCGAATACTTCTGCCGCCGCCCGGCTGTCACCGTCGCGAAATCTGGCAAGCAGATGTCTTGATGAGTCGTCTTTCGTCATATCACGTTGATGGGAAGCGGAAAACGGCAATCTCAGACTTTTCCAATTTTGTTTGGCCACACCCAAGCTGAAATCGACTCAACCAATAGGAGGACATCTTGTCCATTATTGTCGTTCGCGACCCAGAAGCGAAAGGAGAACCGATATGGCCTATGTGGTCACCTCGCCGTGCTACGGATGCAAGTATACCGATTGCGTCGTTGTTTGCCCGAAAGAGTGCTTCCACGAGGGCGCGCAGATGCTCTACATCGACCCCGAGGAGTGCATCGACTGCGACGCGTGCGTGCATGAATGCCCCGTGGAAGCGATTCTTCCCGAGTGGGACGTACCAGAACAGTGGCACGATTTCATCGCCCTTAACGCTGAAATGGCGGCGCAGTGCCCGCAAATCACGGAAAAGAAGGAGCCTCTCGTCGAGGGGGAGAATTAGAATTTGGCCGAAGTAAGGAAACGAGGAAGGCTCATTGCGAACCTTTCCGCCCCGATCTATGTCTTGGTGGATGGTCAGGTGCGGACTGGCTTTCTGGCCGTTGTCTAACTCCTTGACCCTACACGTCTCCCCTATTCATGCTCAAAGGAGCCCAACGATGCCATCCAGAACCTGCTATTCTGTGTCGCTGAGCCTGCGCGTTTGACCGAGGTCGCATCTTTGCTGGCCCGGCAGGGCCAGGCTCTCACTCACCGCTGATAGTTCTTCTAATCAGTTTGCCGGCGCAATCGCTGCGTCGACATCATCTTCCGTGAGAGAAAACATGACACTCGATAAGCGTACGCGCGAGCAGATGCTCGCATACTGTAGCGAGATTCACGACGACGATGGCGTGGACCCTCGTGACTTTTTCAGAACCCGGAAATCTCGTGACAAAAGGGACCGCAAGGCGTTACAACTCTGCAGCCAAGTGGCCGAGACGCTGGGACTCGTGCTGGAGGGTGATTTTGACGACGAACTGCTGCACAATTTGCAGGTCGTTTCGGTCAATCCTGCGCCGGACGCCTCGCAGTTAGCTGTGGCGCTGCGCGCCGACGTTTCCGATTCGCAGATCGGTGCTCAGGAAATCCTTGACCGTCTGGCGGCTGTCGCGGGCCGATTGAGATGTGAAGTAGCGGGCGCGATCTGCCGCAAGCGGGCACCCAAGCTCGTGTTCCACCTTGTCGGCCCGGCGAGCTCCGAGGAGGTGCAGTCATGAGTGACTCCCAGCCAACGGCAAAGATTGCCACCTGGCTCACCGAGCCGATGCCCGTCGACGTTGCCAAGTCGATCCAGCAACTGGCTCGCGCCGACGACGTGCAGTATGTCGCGGTGATGCCCGATGTTCATCTCGGCCGAGACGTCTGCATCGGCGCGGTGGTTGCTACATCCCGATTGATTTACCCGGCTGCGGTTGGCAGCGACATCGGTTGCGGCATGGCGGCCGTCCGGTTCGATGCGGACGCCGATCTGCTGAGTGACGAGCGAGCTGCCGCGTCCGTGCTGTCAGGTTTGTATCAACGGGTGCCCAGCAACAAGCATCGGTCCGCGACCATGCCCGATCGGCTATCGGACGAACTTGATTCCCGACCACTGAGCGATTCTCGACTGGAAAAGCTCAAATGGCGCGACGGACGCGTGCAACTGGGCACGCTGGGGAGAGGCAACCACTTCGTTGAGTTCCAAGCTGACCAGGAAGACCAGCTCTGGCTGATGGTTCACAGTGGGTCGCGCGCCATGGGCCAAGCGATCACTGGGCATCACCGTAATCTCGGCAAGCGATCGGCGGCAGGGTTGGTGATTCTGGACTCGGACACGGAATCTGGTCATGCATACTTGGACGATGTCGCCTGGGCCGTTCACTATGCAGAGCAAAACCGCCTAGCGATGATCGAGGCGGTTGCCGAGTTGCTGCACAAACTTTTCGGTATCGGCGTGGTGTCCGACTCGTTGCTCCACGGAAACCACAATCACGTTCGTCGCGAGACACATTTTGGCGAACACCTTTGGGTTCATCGCAAGGGCGCCCAGTCGGCTCAGCTTGACGAGCCTGGGATCATTCCCGGCTCGATGGGCGCCAGGAGTTTTCACGTCGCCGGACGAGGCTGCGAGAAGGCGCTTTGTTCCAGTTCACACGGCGCGGGCCGCAAGCTCAGCCGGACTGACGCCCGAAAGTCCGTGAGCACACGGCAACTTCAACGCCAGATGGAATCAGTTTGGTTCGATCACCGCCGGGCCGACGCTCTCCGGGACGAAGCCCCGGCCGCCTACAAGAACATTCGAGCCGTCATGCGGGCGCAAAAGAAGCTCACACGAATTGTGCGCGAGCTACGGCCCGTGCTTTGCTACAAGGGCGTCTGAAAGGGCCGACATGCACATGGCGCAATACGGATAACTTCGAGATCGGACGATCGAGAGTCAGCCTTATTGAGGGCCGTCGTGCTGGTGATCACCGCCGACCTCCAGCTTCTTCAGCGCCACCCGCTGGTCGGCGTACTTGATGGATGACATCGGCATCTCGTTCAACTTGTACGCGATATCGTATGTGCGACAGCCCCCGACTTTCAACCAGTCGCCGGCCAGATGTTCTACGCCGCTAGGACGGGGCAGGCTCGGCTTCGTACTTGTTGGGCGTATTGTAGTCGAGCGTCCGATGGAGCCGCTCGGCATTGTAAAAGGTTTCAATGTACTTGAATACGCTCAGCCGCGCAGAATCAAGATCGGCGAACTGCTCGTGGTTGCGTAGTAGCGATAGAAACGCCCAAAGGGCAAGAAAAGACAGGACTTGCAACCAGCATCATTACCGATAATAACAGCTAACTGAATTACCGTTCACCTGCCGGTACTAACCCGATCCGA
>JBBDLY010000300.1:0-3848 GCA_040878585.1 Pirellulales bacterium | reverse complement strand
GAATCCGCACTCCTTCGGCAACTGTCGAATTGTATCGCTGTTCGATCAGCTTGCGAAGGTCGGCGTGTACTTCTTCGGCCTGCTCCGGCGAGGCGGTTTTGCCTGTGCCAATGGCCCAAACTGGCTCGTAGGCAATCACCAGATGATCCATCTGCTCGTCGGTCACCTCCGCCAGCGATCCGGCAAACTGCTGCTCGATCACTTGCTGTGTTTGCCCTGCCTCGCGCTGTTCCAACAGTTCGCCGACGCAGACAATCGGAATCAATCCGGCGTCGAGCGCGGCGTGAACCTTGCGATTGATCTGGGCGTCGGTCTCGCCGAACACGTGCCGCCGCTCGCTGTGGCCGAGGATCACGTACTTGCAGCGAACATCGAGCAGCATCGCCGCGCTGATCTCGCCAGTGAAGGCGCCGCTCGGCTCGTGATGCATGTTCTGGGCGCCCACGGCGACGTTCGATCCGTCGACCGCCGTGGCGACCGAGTCGACGTAAACGCTCGGCGGGCAGACGGCAATGTCGACCGAATCAACCGATGCCGCCTTCATCGCCAATTGCGTGGCCAGCGTCACGGCCGCGTCGCGGTCGAGATTCATCTTCCAGTTGCCGGCGATGAAAAAACGTCTCATACGGGAACTCCGGGGAGCGGGGAGATTTGCTTGTCAAACAACGCGGCCAGTTTCCGCAGTTGCTCCGCCACTTCGGCGAACTGCTCGGGCAGCAACGCCTGCGGCCCGTCGGAGGCGGCCTCTTCAGGGCAATCGTGGACCTCGATATGCACGCCGTCGGCACCGGCGGCGACGCCGGCGTAGGCACAAGCCGGTATCAGTTCCGGCCGGCCGGTGGCGTGGCTGGGGTCGACGATCACCGGCAGGTGCGTTAGTTGATGCAGCGAGGGGACGGCCGCCACATCGTACAGGTTGCGGGTAGCGTCGTCGAAGCCCTTCACGCCCCGTTCACAAAGAACCACGTCGGGATTGCCTTGCGAGAGCACGTATTCGGCGCTCATCAGTAAATCGATCAACGTGGCGCTCATGCCCCGTTTCAGCAACACCGGCTTGTTGGCGTGTCCCACTTCGGTGAGCAGCGGGAAATTCTGCATGTTGCGGGCGCCAATCTGCAGCATGTCGGAATACTTGGCCACCATCTCGACGTAGCGAGGGTCCATCACCTCGGTCACCACCGGCATGCCATACTTGTCGCCCACGTCGCGGAGGATTTTAAGCCCTTCCTCGCCGAGTCCCTGAAACGCATAGGGGCTGGTTCTCGGCTTGAAGGCGCCGCCGCGAAGAATGTTTGCACCGGCGGCCTTGACTGCGGCGGCGATCCCGTCGAGGCGGCTTGCGCTCTCAATCGCGCACGGTCCGGCAATCAAAGCCAGGTATGGTCCGCCCACTTTTACGCCGCCGACGTCCACCACGCTCGGCTGGGGATGCGCGTCGCGGCTGGCCAGCTTGAAGGCGGGCAGCACGGGCACCACTTCCGACACGCCCGGAATGGCCATCAGCGGCGCATTGCGGATCACATCTTCGTCGCCGATCACGCCCACCACCGAGCGATACGTGCCCCGGCTTAGATGGGCCTTCAGTCCTAGTGATTCGATCCGCTCGATCACATGTTGAATCTGGTCTTCTGATACGTCGGACTTGAGGATGATAATCACAGGCGTGGACCTACCCTACCGGCATGTGTCAGGAACGCCGAGAAGACGTCCAGGGAGTCTGCGCGGCTTGTCGAAAGAATCCCGAAGTATAGCAAAGCGAATCAGTTAGCAGAACCGGGATCGCGCCAGAATCGCGGTGGCTATTGTGGCTCAAACCACTATTCGACCGGCTGGCTTTGAGCATAGGAACCAAGAATCGTCAATTGGATCGACTTGCCGGCCAGCGATTCCATTGCCTTTCGTACCCGCAAATCCTCCTGGTGCCCCTCCAGTTCGGCAAAAAACAGGTACGTCCCTTGGCGACCGGGGACTGGAAAGCTCTCGATCCAGGTCAGGTTGAGCCGGTTTCGCTTGAAAATCAACATCGCGTCCGCCAGACCGCCCGGCTTGTGCTCCGTTTGGAACATAAACGAAGTCTTATCCTTGCCGGTTCGCGGCTGGGAGTCGCGGCCGATGACGGCGAAGCGGGTGAGATTGAACGCGTTGTCCTCAATTGCTTCGGCCAGAAACTCCAACTCGTAGTTGACCGCCGCCTGTCGGCTGGCGATCGCCGCGGCGCCGGGCTGGTCACGGGCCGTTTCGGCGGCAATCGCCGTGCTGGTTACTTCGACCAATTCGGCTTGCGGCAGATGCGTGGTCAGCCACTTGCGGCACTGCGAAATCGCTTGCGGCTTGCTGTAGACGTGAGTGACCTCGCTACGGGGGCAGCGCCCGAGCAGGTGATGGTGAATCCGCAGCGGCACCTCGCCCGTGACGCGGACGTCGTAGCGGGTGAAGCTGTCGAGCGTATCGACGATGCGCCCGTCGGTGGAGTTCTCGATCGGCACCACGCCAAAATCGGCCTGGCGATTCAGCACCTCCTCGAACACGGCGGCGATTGTCCGCACTGGTATCAGATCGACGCAGTGACCGAAGCGATGCACCGCCGCCAGGTAGCTATAGGTGTATTCCGGTCCCAGATAGGCCACCCGCAGCTTTTGCTCCGCGCTGCGCGAGCCACTAATCACCTCGCGAAACACCGCCCGCACGCAGGCGTCGCTGACCGGCCCCTTGCTGAGCGCCACGACCCGATCCAATACCTGCCCCTCTCGGCAAGGTTGATACACCACCTGGCCGTTCTCGTCCTTGATGCGGCCAATCTCTTGGGCAGTCTCGGCCCGACGGTTGATCAGTTGCACAATCTCGCGATCGATCGAATCGATCTGCTTGCGGAGGCTCGCCAAGGTGGGCTGATTCTTAGCCACCGCGCCCTTCGGGCGCTGGGCGGGGGCGCTATTGCTGGACTTTTTTGCCATGAGAAAAGCATCGAGAGCTAGGGATCGCGAAAAGCAAGACTCAACTTTTACTTAGGTCGCGTGGCCTGTCAAGAAACTGCCACTTTGGCAGTCGCCGGTAAGCTCACCGGCCCGATGTGAGTGCCCCTGTCATACTGGCAGAAATCTCCCTTCGTCGGAATCTGCTCATGCGTCCGTTTTATCGCTATTAAGTGCTTGTATTTCAGTGACTTACGTTCCTCAGTCTAGACTGTGCCAGCATGGCATGGGCTTTGCTTTTGGAACTATCCGGCTGGGCCGCTTCGGAGCTTCCAAGGGCATGTACGAAGTTTGTACCATTGCTCGCCTGGGGCGCGAATGCGGTATAACTCAGCGGAATAAATCGAATACACACAACTCGGCCGCAAAGCGATTCTCAATTGCCGAGACAACGGAAAGGAAGGCTCTCAATGGCAGAAGGCGAAAAGATCATAGGCATCGATCTCGGCACCACGAACTCGGTCGTCGCGATCATGGAGGGGGACGAAGCCAAGGTGATCCCCAATCCGGAAGGCAATCGGCTCACACCGAGCGTGGTGGCGTTCAACGACAAGGGGGAGACCCTTGTTGGCGAACCGGCGCGGCGGCAGGCGGTGACCAATCCCACGCGGACGGTCTACTCCATTAAGCGTTTCATGGGCCGACGGCACAACGAGGTGCAATCCGAGGAGAAGATCGTCCCCTACGAGGTCGTCGGCGGGCCAGAGGACTACGTCAAGGTCAAGGTCGGCGACAAGGAATTCACGCCTCCGGAGATCTCAGCCAAAGTGCTGCGCAAGCTCAAGGAGGCGGCCGAAAGCTATTTGGGGCACAAGGTCAACAAGGCCGTGATCACCGTGCCGGCCTATTTCAATGACGCACAACGCCAGGCCACCA
>JBBDLY010000299.1:0-3877 GCA_040878585.1 Pirellulales bacterium | reverse complement strand
CACGTTTCCGCCCGCCAGCGCCAAGTCGGTCGAAGCGTTCGCCTCGTTGCTGTCGCATAGTGGGCTGATGTCGCAGGACGACATCAACTCCTTCCTGGAGAAGAGCGTGCCGCCGGACGTGACGATCAGTTCGGCCGAGGATCTGTCGGAGTATCTAGTCCGTAAGCAGAAACTGACCGAGTTCCAAGCCGAATGGTTGCAGCAGGGCAAGACCGAGGGATTGGTGCTGGGCAACTACGTGGTACTCGACAAGCTCGGCGCGGGCGGGATGGGGGTGGTATTTAAGGCTCAGCATCGCCGCATGAAGCGAACCGTGGCATTGAAGGTGTTGCCGGAGGCGATCGCCAAATCGCCCGACGCCATCAATCGCTTCCATCGCGAGGTCGAAGCGGCGGCCAAACTACAGCATCCCAACATCGCCGCCGCCTTCGATGCCGACGACGACAAGGGCGTCCACTTCCTGGTGATGGAGTATGTCGACGGACCGAACTTGTCGGCCTATCTCAAGCAAGAAGGCCCGCTGCCGCTTCCCTATGCCCTGGCACTGACGTTGCAAACGGCGTATGGATTGGCGCATGCGCATTCGCAAGGCGTGGTGCATCGCGATATCAAGCCGGGCAACCTCATGGTCGACTCGCACGGCACGTTGAAGATTCTCGACATGGGGTTGGCGCAACTGGCGCGGGAAGCAACCGACGAAGACATTACCGAAATCACTCAGTCGGGCCGCATGATGGGCACCGTCGACTACATGGCGCCGGAACAAGCGGTCGATGCCAAGACCGCCGATGCGCGTGCGGACATTTACAGTCTCGGTTGCACCTTCTTCCATCTGGCGGTGGGCCGGCCGCTGGCGCCGGAAGGATCGATTACCCAAAAGCTGCTATGGCATCAGAATGAGCCGCTGCCGCCGCTGTCGGCGGCGCTGCCCGGCGCGACCGAATCCGTGTGTGCGGCGATCCACAAGATGCTCGCCAAACAGGCGGACGATCGGCAAAGCTCGATGCTGGAGGTGATCGCCGATTTGGAGGCGGCCTTGGCCGAGATCTCGGCGAATCAGCAAGGCCAGGACCAAACGCTGCAATTGGCCGGGCCAATCAGCGCGGTTTCGTTGCGGCCGAGCGCTTCCGGTTATCCGAGCATGACCGAAAGCTCGACGGTCACATCGTACCGGGCGGCCATGCAACCTGCCTCGCATGCCGCCGCTGCCAATACGAATTCGCCGTCGCGCACGCTGATCTACGCGATGCTCGGCGTGGCCGCCTTGCTTGGCATCGTGGGTTTGGTCATCTGGAGGTTCGTCGGCGCAGAGACCGTCCAGGGAGATCCGCCCGTCGTGGTGCGGGATCCCGATACGACGAACACCGGCGGAGAGACCACGCCGCGGCCGAATATCGATCCTCGCGGCGGACTCGTCGACGGCGGCCAATCTGTGGGCGGCGGCGCGGCTGATCCGGGTGACGGAGGTGATGACCTGAAAGGCGGTGCTGCGGCGACCCCCGAACAGCAGCGTCGCCAACTGCTGCAGTGGATATTCGACAACGGTGGAAGTGTAACGGTACTCACCGCCGACGGCGTCGCGCCGCGGCCGGTGGCTCGCCTGTCGGAACTGCCGGAAGGAAGCATCTACAGCGTGATGCTCGACGACTCGGTCGCGACCGACAACGAATTGGCCGGATTGGCCCAACTGACTGAGATGCAGGAATTGATGCTGCCCGGCACGAATTTGTCAGATCGCGGATTGGCTCAACTCGCTGCGCTGGCCAACGTGTCGCTGCTGGACGTCTCGGGCACTGCGATCACCGACGCGGGCGTGGTGGCGCTGCAACCGCTCAAAAAGCTCCGCGAACTTCGCCTGGCGAGAACCGAAATATCCGACGCCGCCATGATTTACCTAGCCGACTTGCCGAGGCTGGAGAAGCTCGACCTCAGTGATACGGCGGTTACCGACGTCGGACTAAAAAAGCTCGCCGACCTCGGCTCGCTTCGGTACCTGATGCTCAACGGTGCGGAGATCACCGAACCCGGCTTCCGCCAACTGGCCGCCGCTCTGCCGCGGGCGGAGATCATCTGGAATGGTCCCGACACCGAACGGATGATCGCCCGTGACTTGCTCGACGCGGGCGCCGTGATTGGCATCGTCGAACCGGGCGACGGCAGTCCCACGCTGGTCGAACGCAAGGCCGATTTGCCGCAACGCCGCTTTCAGATCGCCTCGGTCGATCTGCGCGGCAAGGCGACGTTCGCTGATCACAACCTCGAGCCATTGGTGCAGCTATCGGAACTGTCCGAACTGAAGCTCGAAGGGACTTCGGTAACCGACGCCGGCGTGGCCCGACTGGGCGATGTCAACTCGTTGGAGCGGCTGGAGCTAGGGACGCTCCCGTTATCGGAAGAGACGCTTGGCGCACTCGAACGGAAGCTGCCTGGCTTGAAAATCGAGCAGCAAGTCACCAACGAGCGGGTCACGGCCGAATGGGCGCTGGCGGGCGGCGGGTTTGTATCGGTGGTCACGCCCGAGGGGGAACTGCCGGGGTTGTCGGCCGTGGAGCAACTTCCCCGCGGCCCGTTCAAGCTAACCAAACTGAGTCTGGCCGATGCGGAGTCGGTCACCGATGACGATCTGGCAAAGCTCCGCGGACTGGCCGGACTCGAGGCTTTGCATCTCAACGGGACCGGCGTCACCGATGCCGGGCTGGTTCATTTGATCGGCTGCACCGCCTTGCAGGAATTGAACCTCAGCGATACCGCAATCACCGATGCAGCGCTGGAGGAACTCGCCAAGCTACCGTCGTTGAGAGAGCTTTATCTGGCAGGCGCCAAGGTTGACGGCGAGGGACTACGCAGCCTGGCGAAGCTGCCCCGGCTTACGCATCTGTCGCTCGCCCGCACGGATGTTGGCGACGAAGACCTCGTAGCCCTAAAAGGCTGCCAGGAGCTGGAATGGTTGGCGCTGAGCGACTGTGCCATCACCGACAAGGCGGTTGCGCAACTCAAACTGCTGCCGAAACTGCGGGAGTTGAAAGTCGATGGCACGCGGCTAACCGACGCCGGAGTCGAAGAACTGCGCGAGACGTTTTCCAGCGAGGCGGTGGTGGCCGATCCGCTCGACCCGCAGCGGTTGGTAGCACGCTGGGTGGCGGAGTTGGGAGGTGTCGCAGTGGCCGGCGAGCAGCGCATTGCTCAAACCGCGGACCTGCCGCGCGACGCCGTAGCGCTGACGGCAATCGATCTGGCCGATGTGCCGAACGTGGGCGCCAAAACGATCGATCCACTCCAGCATTGCCCCGACCTGACCAGCCTGGATCTTAGCCGTACCGAGATAACCGACGAAGACCTGGCCGCGATCGCACAACTCACGCGATTGGAGGAACTGCATCTGGCGGGCACTCGGGTTTCCGACAAAGGCCTGGCCCATTTGGCGGCCTTGAATAGTTTGCGCGTGCTTGATCTGTCGGAAACGCGCGTGACCGGCGCTGGACTGGCGGCCTTGCAGGATCTGCCAAACTTGTCCGCGTTGCGGCTTAACCGTTGCCGGGTTTCGGACGCCGCGATGGAAACGATCAATCGGTATCCGGCATTGGTTGAATTGTCGCTGGCCTTCAACACTAGCCTCTCTGATAGCGGCATCGCCAAATTGACGAACTTGAAAAAGCTACAAGTACTCGACGTCGGCGGTGCGAGAATCACGGACGCCGCAATGAGTACGATCGGCGGCTTCACCGATCTACGCCGTTTGAATCTGGCGGGCGGAAAGGTGTCCGACGCGTCGGCCGAGATATTTGCCCAGCTTCCTAATTTGCAGTCGGTTAATCTGGGCTCAACGCAGGTAGGCGACCGCACAATGACCGCGCTGGCGGGTCTGAAGAACCTGCAA
>JBBDLY010000298.1:2682-3878 GCA_040878585.1 Pirellulales bacterium | reverse complement strand
CGGTCGAGGCGTTGCTATTCGTAGAAAAACAGCGCGCTGGCCGTGAAGCCGTGCAAGAAGTTCACCCCCGCCACCGGACCGATTTCGCCGGCGGCGAAGAAACCACTGACGGGCAGCTCGGGCCATAGCCGGCGGAGGCCCTGCACGTCGTGGCCGGCATGACGGAACAGCCGGCTGCCGCGCCCGTTGCAGGTGAACAGTAAACCGCCGCAGGGGGCGGCGGGGGCGTCCGCGGCCAGGCGATCGATCAGTTCGACCAAATCCTCGCGAGCCGTTTCGGCGTCCCGAACGTGGAACTGCACTGTCTGGCCAACCCGCATCAGGTCGCCGACGCCGATGGCGCCGTTTTTTTCGTCGGCGGCCAGCACGGCGCGGATCAAAAAGTCTCCCCGCGCGAATTCCCCCTGGAATTCGTTCATCACGCGTCCCAATTGAAGACCCTCGCGCACCAATTGCTGATCGGCCTCGTCAAGGCTGGGAAACAACGCTTGCAACTGCGCCAACGCGGGCTTGCCGCTAAGCTCCTGGATGAGATTGCGGTGCGCTTTGGTGATCACGAATCGCGGGCCGATCGGACGGCAACCTTGCGAAACGAGCGTCCGCGCTTGAAAGCCGCCGTCGAGCCACAACGCGACCCCACCGGCCGGTTCGACGCGGGGGCCGATAATCAGGCGATTGGCGCCCGGCTGCATGGCGGCGCTGGCCATGCCGCCAGCGACGGCGACCCCCGGCTGGTCGTTGTTCATGCGTTCCAACAATCGATCGGCCGGAAAGCTGAAGGGATCACCCAGCAATACCAGCGCCGACTCCGTAGCCAACGTGGGAGGCAACTTTGCGGGCCAACCGACGAAGGAACCGCCGTCGGTTTGAGGCTCGAACTGCAGATGCATCGGCACAACCGTCGTCGACTGCAGGGAAGCCGTCCACAGCGCCAGGCCGGGGCCGTCCTCGCATTCTCGCCCGCCCCCGACGACCGCGGCCGCGGAGCAGCCGATCAGGTTCTCGGTTCCCAGGCCCTCGCAGAGACTCTTAGCGATTTGCGGAGCGGCATCGACGTGGTGCGACGTAAAGAAGACCACCGCCACGGTTGTTTCGGAAACCTCCGCTTGCACACCCCCGAGCACCTCCTCGACCGCCTTGTGCCAGTTGTCCTGCGTGCTGAGCGACTCGGCGAACTGCATGATCTGCCTGGGGTT
>JBBDLY010000298.1:0-2582 GCA_040878585.1 Pirellulales bacterium | reverse complement strand
GAGATGATATTGCCGGACGCGGAGGAATCCAGTACCTTCGCACCCCTCTCATGGAAGGGTGGTGGAAAGAATGTCAACCGGGATCCAGCGATATGGCTATCAACAACAGGCCCCACCTGGCGGCTTCTCTGCTGGCGGCATCGGTCTGCTGGCTGGCTGGCACGTGCGCAACGGCGGGCGTGTTGGACGCGGTCCGTTCGGAAGTCCGCGAGCCGTCCAGTTCAAGCAGTCGAAGCAAGGGAAGTGGTCGTCCAGACAATGATTGCGACGACGAGGGGGGATCGATCCTGGGGGCGATCCTTACCGGCCTGTTCACTTCGGGTTCGGATGACGATTGCGACGACGGCTGCAGCGAAACGGACGACGGCGAGCTTGGTTTCTTCGGCGGATGTTGCGCCATGGCTTTCTATGCGGCCGCCTCGCCGTGGTGGGGTCCGCCAGCCATGATTGGCGACGACTACGCTTATCAGTCGTACTTTCCCGCCTATCCCTACCAGCGAGACATCGAAGGCTACCTGATGCGCGAGCCGAAGATGCCGATTGACGGATATACCGGGTCGCTACGAACACGATTCGAGTATGCCGACGACTGGGACAATCTCAGCCGCTTGGGCGGCCGGGTGCTGTGGGAACATACTTCGCGGTTTGGTCTGGATAGTTCATTCAATTACCTGGAAGAGCAGACCGGCGCCGCTACGATCGATTCCCTCTGGATGGGCGACTTCAACTTCGTGTTTCGCTTTGCTCAAAGCGAGCGCGTCAGCATGCGGACTGGTCTCGGATTCAACTGGCTGGCCGACGAGATCGACAGCGACTTCGGTTTCAACTTCACCTACGGCGGCGACTTCTTTTTCGGCGACCCATGGGTCGCCTCCGCGGAGATCGATTGGGGAATGGTCGGCGCAGCGAGCCTCTTCCACGGACGCGCGACGATCGGCATGCAACTTTGGCACGCCAGCGTGTACACCGGCTACGATTACCTGAATCTCGAAGGCGTGGAAATCCACGGGTTCGTCGCGGGAATCGAACTTTGGTTCTAGGGCGCTCTAAGTCGCAACCGCCAGCGCGATGAGCAATCCCAGGAAAATGACTACCAGTACGATCGCCACGATCGCGTAGTTCATCCACTGCCGGCTGCTGCGGGCGATCTCGCGCTGCTCTTTCATCTGCTGGTCGCGCTGGTGTTCCTGCGTGTTCTTCAGCAGCATCTCGAATTGCTCCCCGCAGTGGGGACACATGGCCCAGTTGCCCATCAAGGAGCGCTCGATCTCCAGTACATGCCCGTTGGGACAAGGCAGATGAACCAGCGCCTCCGGCGACAGGCCGGTCGGATCGAACGTCGCGCCGTCGGCCAGTGCTGGCAGATCGTCTCCACCGCCGCCGGTGCGTACCTTGCCTTTACCGACGCGGACCTTACCGACGCGGCGGCCCTTGGTGCGGATGTTCAATTGTGGCCCCGACGCGCTGCCGCCGGGCGCCTCCGCCGGCGGGATTTCGGCGTCGAGCTTGGCTTGCTCTTCCGGCGACAGCGGCGACAGGCCGTAGTCGCCGCCGTCGTCGTCGGCGGGGATCGCCACCGGTTGCTTGCATTTGGGACATTTCACCGTGCGGCCGCGGTAGGCGTCGTCGCCGCTGAGCAGGAACCCGCACTTGAGACATTCTTCGGTCCAGTTCATCGTCGTCCGCTCGATTTACGTCGCGCTCCGCTTCGAGGCCGCTTTCGTGGCGCCGTTGGCGACGGGCGCCTCGTCGTCCGCAGTTGCCGTACCGTTGGCCGACTTTTCCACCGTGGGAAACTCGCCCCCCAGGGGAATCGTGGCATGCATCTTGAGGTCTTTGTTCAACAGCGAGGGGTTGCCCAGGTTGCTTCGCATGCGCTCCAGAAAGCCGCGCATCTGGTCGATCTCCGCTTGCGAGAAGTCCTGCAAGGCGCGGCGGCGCGTTCGCAGCGCGCACTCGACCATTTTATTCCAGACCGGCTCGACACGTTCGGTTGGATGGATCAGCTTGCGGCGGCGATCCTTCTGGTCCGGCACCCGCTGGATCCAGCCGTCGCGCTCCATGCGATCGAGCACGCCGACGAGCGTGGGGGCTTCGATCTTCATCCGCTCGGCCAGCTCGCTTTGCGACTGCTCGCCAGTAAGGCTGATCAGCGCCAAGACCTCCCACTGGCGAAACGTAATGTCGTGCGCGGCCAACTCTTCGTTCATCGCTCGGCCCAACTCGTGGGCGGTTGCGAAAATCCAGTAGCCGATACTCGCTTCGAAATCGTATTGCAGCATGAGAACTCGTCGCGGAAGAGATTGGTGACCCGTTCAATTCTAGGCCCGCAACCGCCGATTCACAAGCGACAACCATGCTGGCAAGTCGCCGCACGGCCTGAATACTCGGTTTGGAGACGTCCGCAGATGTCGCAGATATACGCAGATGGACGCAGGCGAGATGAGCAGGCATATAACCTCCCGCCTCCAGCCTCACGCCTCCAGCCTCACCCCTCCAGCCTCACGCCTCCTCACCCCGGTGTGTCAAGATACGGGTCTTGTCCCATTTGTCGCTGTATCTTCTTTCGCTCGCGTTCGTGG
>JBBDLY010000297.1:0-3878 GCA_040878585.1 Pirellulales bacterium | reverse complement strand
CTCCAAAAAACTCAACACTGTGGTCGTTTACCCACAGATTCTGGTGAAGACCCTCAATTTAAATCACCACGACGCGGAAGTATCGCGCCATGAACATCCTTGCCTTGGAGCCGTTCTACGGCGGCAGTCACCGGGCGTTTATCGACGGCTGGATGGCCCACAGCCGGCACGCGTTTTCGCTGCTAACGCTGCCCGACTCTCATTGGAAGTGGCGGATGCGGCATGCCGCAGTTGCCTTTGCCGAGAGCATCCAGCGGCGCGCGGCCCAGGGCGAAACGTGGGATCTCATCTGGGCGAGCGACATGCTCAATCTGGCCGAACTGCGGGGACTGCTCCCCGGTGCGGCAGGACGCCTGCCGGCGATACTGTACTTTCACGAAAACCAGTTGACCTACCCCGTACGCGAACAACGCCAGCGGGACTTGCACTTCGCTTTCACGAATTTCATCTCTTGCAGCGCCGCCGACGCGATCTGGTTCAATAGCCGGTTTCACTTGACCGAGTTGCTGCCCGCCTTCGACCGGTTGCTTGCCGCCATGCCTGATCGGCAGCCGCGGCATCTTTTATCCTCCATGGAAGCCCGCGCCAGCGTGCAATCACCCGGAGTCGATATCGCCCGACGCGCCGAGCAGGACCGTGGCGAGCCGCTGCGGATCGTGTGGGCGGCGCGGTGGGAACACGACAAGAACGCCGCAGATTTCTTCGCGGCCTTGGAACTACTGGAGCGGCGCGGCCGCGACTTCCGATTGGCGGTCGTCGGCGAGCAGTTTCGCGAGACGCCGCCGGAGTTCGCCGCGGCGCGGCGGCGGTTCGCCGGCCGCATCGACTACTGGGGATTTCAAGCGACCCGCGCAGATTACCTGCGGGTACTGCACTGGGCCGATTGTTTCGTCTCGACGGCTCGGCACGAGTTTTTCGGTATCACGGCGGTAGAGGCAATCGCCGCCGGCTGCCTGCCACTGCTCCCCTGGCGACTAGCCTATCCGGAACTGCTCGACGCCGCCTGCCAAGCGGATGCTCCGTTTCCAGCGGACTCGCCGTTCTTCTACCAAGGTTCGGTCGCCGACTTAGCGGACAAGCTCGATAGCGCGATACGACTATTGGACAACGCCGGCACATGGATCCAACGCATCCGCACAGCGCAATCGGCCGTGCAACGCTTCCACTGGAGGCAACGTGCCACGGCCATGGACGAAGCGGCGGAACAAGTAGTCGATTCGGGCGTTCGCTGACTTACCGCTCCGTTTGCTTTTCTTCAAAACGTGGTCTATGTTGCCGCCCCTGCGCGCGACTCGGTAAACGTCGCGCGTTGTGACGGCTGTGCGCATTCTGCGTGGCCGTGCCGGGGCGTCGCGATTCTGCTTGTTCCGCGTTTGCCGATCGTGCCGCGCGGGGCCGCGAAATTCTTTTGAATCCCTGGCGGAAAGACGCGAAAGTTCAGCCGCCACGGGTCGATGCTATCACTGTTCACAATGGAGTGAATGTTGGGAACGGATTTTCCCCTTGCGAAGCGCGCCGCTGGCGCATTTCGAGATATGCAGTAGCTATCGATCGACCGCCGTCTCAATAGAGCCGGTTGCCGGCCGTGGTTTTTATCTCCCCGCAATAGGAGTCCATTTCCATGACACGTTACCTTGCCTGTGGTCTGTCGCTATCGTTGGCGATGACCGTTACCAGCCTCGGCGCCAATCCATACGGCGCCCCCAGTACGCTGCCCTACACCAGCACACCCTACGCCGACGGCCGCGGCGGCAACTACTACGCCGCCTATTCGCCCGACGCCGAACAGGTGGAGCCGGGCATCGCCGAGCCGGTCTCTCCCTCGGACGACGCTCCGCCGGTTTACCAGCCGGAGCCTTACTCCGCCAATAACGCCTGGGATTCCTACGGCTGCGCCGATGGAAGCTGCAACGACGCCTGCCGTACCGGTTGCGGCACCTGCTGCGGGCCGTGGTACGCCCGAGCGTCGGCGCTTTACATGACTCGCGACGATGCAAACCGTTTCTGGTTTGCCGCCGACGGCGCCAACCCGGTCGACCAGGTGCTGAATAATCGCGACGCCGAATGGGACTGGGAAGGGGGCTGGGAAGTTTCGCTCGGCCGCTGCCTCAGCGACTGCACGGTGTTGGAATTCACCTACTGGGAGCTGGGCGGCTTCAACGGCTATGCCAACGTCACCGACGCGGGCGACAACTTGCTCAGCACGCTCGATTTCGGCAACGTCGAGTTTGGCGGGATCGACGCCGCGTTGTTTTTCGACGGCGTGGGCGAACAACGCCTGTGGCGGACCTCGGAAGTTCGCAACTTGGAACTGAACCTGTGGCACGTTCCGGTCGACACCGGCTGCGGAGCATTTAAGACCAGCCTGCTGGCCGGCGTGCGGTACTTTAACTTTGACAACGGCATCCGTTACGGAAGCGTGCGAAGCGGTTCCAACTTTGGCGACAACGGCGGCGCTGACGAAGCGTACTTGAGCGTCGACATCAACAATCACCTGATCGGTTTCCAGATTGGCGCCGACCTGGAATACGGCATCGGCGGAGGTCTCTCCGTGTTCGCTCGCCCGAAGGCCGGCTTCTACGCCAACTACATGGAAAAGAGCAGCAACCTGGCGACCGGCGCCGGCGTCGAGGCCGACACCGCTTTCGGCGACGTCTATCCGTTCGACGGCAGCAAGACCGACGTATCGTTTATCTTCGAGATCGAAACGGGCGCACGCTGGCAGATGTCGCAATGCTGGAGCGTGTACGCTTCGTATCGCGCCATGTCGGTGGCCGGCATCGGCATCGCCGATCAGAACATCCCGTTCTACATGGCCGGCGCCGCCGACTTCCGCGAAGTGTGGAGCAACGGCGACCTGATCGTCCACGGCGGCACGCTGGGTCTGGAGTACAACTGGTAAACACCCTTGCCAGACGCAACAACCACGTTTCCGGCCCCGGCGGATCTCATGCGATCCGTCGGGGCTTTTTTCTGTTTGCCAGGCATGTTTGTCAACTTGAAGGTGGAAGTCCCTTATCCAACTTGAGGGAGGTGAAGGATTAGCGAAGCGCAAGGGCCTCGTCGCGAGGCGTACGTCTGAAGGCAGCGTGAAACGAAGCCGCGGCCTGACGTACAGGAATCGGATAGTAGGCAGTGCTGGTGCGACGAGCCGACCGAAGACGGCAAAGTCCTCCATCCATTAAAGGCCAGTGTTGTAAATCCGGCGGGCGTGCGGCGAAGGTTGGCGAACTTAACCTGGGAGGTCTGGCGTGTGTTCGGGAGGACCAGTCTTGCTACTGCGACCCGGACTGACCGTTTCGCAAGAAGCGATGACCGCACGGCAGAAGTCAGAGGTTGTGAGAAAATCGCCATCCAACATCAGCCGCACCGCGCTAGCCCCCGGTTGGCGCCGAAAAACCGGCCGCTAGCGCGGTGCGGCTGATGTTGTGGTGGCAATTCCCTACGTCCATTCAATATTTTCACAGCCTCTCAGCAGAGGGCATAGTAGACGCGTCGAACCGACCCGCTTGAACGAGACACTGGCCCGAAAGGGCAAAAACGGCCGGGGCTAACACGATCGTAGCGGCACGACGAAGGCCCGAACGGTCCCCTGCGCCAAGCATCGTGCGGGAAATAAATTACCGCACGATGCTTAGCGAGTACGAGGCCGAAACACGCCGACGCTGCTAGTTCGATGGGCCACCTTCTGCGTATTGCGGCCCCGGCAACACCCTTTATGGAAAAAGCGTCGTGCTCGGCCGCTGTTTGTTCTTTACCGTGACCCGGGGTTCCACTCGGCTACCGCCTCGCTCACCCCGGGCTTTCATAAGGCCGCCCTTTCAGGGCGCGTGAGCCGCAGTGGCTTGGGACTTAGTCTACGTGGAGGAGTGATCCTC
>JBBDLY010000296.1:0-3893 GCA_040878585.1 Pirellulales bacterium | reverse complement strand
GTCAATTATCGACTGGCCAAGTTGCTCGGCGGACGAATCGAGGTCGAGTCGCAACCAGGGTGCGGCAGCATCTTCACACTGGTGCTTCCGCTGGATTAGGCGGCTAGCGAACCGTCCTGCAGTTGCACGGGTGCGCCAGGGTTTCTGCAGGGGGACCTTACCGAGCGATCCGAGTGATGCTCTCTGTGAACACGGTTCTGTGGCCCAATCCGCCAACCGCCGGTCGTCCCCCCAGGAACGTAGTGCGATAAGCCGGGTCGTGGGCCGGCAAGTCTCTGTTGTCAGCCCTTTCCAGCACTTGCCGGACGACCCAAAACTGGTATACTTTTGGGTTTCCGGAAATCGTGGTGCGTCCCGGTGGCAAATTGGTGCCGTTGGCTCGTTCCTCTTAGTGCGCAATATCGGAGCCGATCACACATGTCGCAAGGGCTGGCATTCGACGTCAAGCAAGTGGTGCTTTCCAACGCTTCCTTCGGTCCCACCGAAATCCGGGCGATTCGGGAAGCGACGTCCACGGATTACAATCAGCACAAAGTGCTCCGCGACGCCGTGGCGGAATTGGAACAACGCGAAGACTTCAGCCCTGCCATGAAGGCGCGGCTGGGCGTTTGCCAGTATCTGCTTGGCCGCTACAAGGTGTCGATTGGAACCTTAAGCGAGTCCGACGGCGGAGCTTTGGCCCAGTTCTACCTGGCGAAGGCAAATTTCGCCTTGGAAAACTACGACAAGGCAATCGAGCATTACGGCTCGGCCGCCACCGCCGGGTATGACAAGGACCTTTGCCGGTTGGGAATCTCCGAAGCGCAGCGTAGCGCAGGTAAATTGCAGGAATCTCTCAAAACCTTGGACGACCTATCCGGCGCGGTCGAGCAAACGGCCGAATATCTTTATCAACGCGGAGCGACCGTCGCCGCCTTGGGGGGCAATCCGACCGAGGTTGTGCGACTCTATGAACGGGCCGTCGAAACGGACGGAGACCACGTCGGCGCCCTGTTCGGACTGGCAATGGAGAACGATCGCTACGGCAACGACGAGCAAGCGCTGCAATACTACGAGCGCTCAGCCTCTCGGTTTCCGTCGCACGTCGGCGCGTTGTTGAACCTGGGCGTGTTGTATGAGGACGTCGAGCGGTTCGACAAGGCGCAGGGCTGCTATCAACGGATTCTGGACGTCCATCCCAATCACGATCGGGCGCGATTGTTCCTGAAGGATGCTTCCGCCTCCGGCGATATGTTCTACGACGAGGATGAAAAACGCCGTCGTGATCGGCTCAGCCAGATCCTAAGCGTGCCGGTGACCGATTTCGAGCTTTCGGTCCGCAGCCGCAACTGCTTGCAGCGGATGGGCGTGATGACGCTGGGCGACCTGGCCCGCACGAGCGAGCACGAGCTGCTGACCAGCAAGAACTTCGGCGAGACCTCGCTGGTGGAAATTCGCGAAATGCTGGAGTCCAAGGGCCTGCACCTGGGGCAATTCGCGCACGAGAAACGAGATACCGAACAAGTCTTCGAGCCGGAGACGCTCAGCGACGACGAGCGGGTGCTGCACGACCGGCCGATTTCCGACCTGAATCTTTCGGTGCGTGCTCGCAAGTGCATGGTTCGCTTGGGCATCAACACCATCGGCGAGTTGCTTCGTCGCACCGGCGATGAACTGCTGGAATGCAAGAACTTCGGCGTGACCAGCCTCAACGAGGTGCGTGAAAAGCTAACCATTCAGAACCTCAAGCTTCGCGGCGATTGAGCGAGGCTCGTGTGAGCGGCGTTGGTTTTTCCTTCGATCTGATTGGCCGGGACCGCCTTGCGCGGCGCGGCCGCCTGACCACGCCCCACGGCGCCGTTGAGATGCCGGCCTTCATGCCGGTTGGAACCCTGGGCGCCGTCAAGGGGCTGACCATCGATCAGGTTAGCACCACCGGCGCCGAGATGATCCTCGGCAACGCCTACCATCTGCACCTGCGCCCCGGTGACCGCGTGGTCGAGAGCCTCGGCGGCCTACACGCCTTCACCGGCTGGGACGGGCCGATTCTCACCGACAGCGGCGGCTTTCAGCTCTTTAGCCTGGCCCAAATGACCAAGGTCACCGAGTGCGGCGCGATTTTTCAGTCGCACATCGATGGCAGCCGCAGGGAAATCTCCCCGGAAGAGGCGGTGGCCATCCAGCAGCGGCTTGGCTGCGACGTGGCCATGCTGCTGGACCATGTGATCGAACTGCCCGCCGAACCGCAGGCCGTCGCCGACGCCATGCGGCGGACCATTCGCTGGGCGCAACGTAGCCGGCAGGCACACGACAAGCCCGACCAGGCCCAGTTCGCCATCGTCCAGGGAGGGATGGACGAGCAATTGCGGCTGGAATGCGCCGAGGCGTTGGTCGCGATCGGCTTTGACGGGTACGCCGTGGGGGGCTTGAGCGTGGGGGAACCGCCCGAGGCGATGTACCGCACGCTCGATTTCACCTGTCCCGCGCTGCCGCAAGACGCGCCGCGCTACCTGATGGGCGTGGGCCGCCCGCAAGACTTGCTCGAAGCGATCGCCCGCGGCATCGATCTGTTCGACTGCGTGATGCCGACTCGCAACGGCCGCAACGCATTGGTGTTTACCAGTAATGGCAGCTTGCGGTTGCGGAATCGGCAGTACGAGCTGGATACTCGACCGCTGGAGGAAAGCTGCCCCTGCCTGGCGTGTCGCCACAGTCGCGGCTATCTGCGGCACCTGTTCATGGCCAAGGAGATGCTCGGGCCGATCCTATTGACGCTTCATAACCTGACCTATTACCAACGGTTGATGCGTGAGGCGCGTGCGGCCATCGAGAACGGCCGTTATATCCCTTTCGCGCTCGCCAAGTTCGATGCCTGGAAAGAGTCACCCTCGCAGTGGCTGGCCAATCAAGCGTGAGTTGCGAGGGGTCAGGGATCAGGGGTCAGGCGGATCAAGCGTGACTTGTCAGAACCTGAAACCTGAAACCTGACCCCTGAAACCTAACCCCCGTCTGCCTGCCCTTGCTCGTTGCGAGCCAACAGTTTATGATACCGCGCTTACATTTAAGTCGCGGTGTTGCCCCTAGTTTTAGCCGGCGGACCGTGGCCGTTTAGCAGGTGCGCAGGCGGCTGCTCGTACTTCCTTACATTCGCGTACCGCGCCTGTGCGTACGGCGGACGCATGGGCTTGATCCGGCGGCGCTGGACGCAACGGACTGCGGAGAAAAGGTGTTCGCTATCGTGTGTTGGCCATCGATCACGCATTCCATGCTGCTCGCCCAGGAAGGCGGCGGAGGAGGAGGACCGGGCGGTTTCGGCATGTTGCCGCTGTTCGCCATTCTCGGCCTGCTGTTCTATTTCATGGTGATTGCGCCCGAACGACGGCGGCAGAAGGAACACCAAGCGCTGATTGAGAACCTCAAGAGGAACGACCGCGTCGTCACGATCGGCGGCATCAAGGGCGTGGTGCTCAACGTAAATAAAGATACCAAGGAAGTTACGGTTCGCATCGACGAGGCGACCAACACCAAAATTCATTGCGATGTCACCGCCATCGCCCGCGTCGAAACCGACGCGGTCGGCGGCGAGAAGACGTCGAAGTCATCTGAAGGAAGTAAGTAGCATGTCGAGCTTGTTTCAATCGGTTCTCCTATTGGCTCAAGACGCCGCGCCGGAAGCCGCCGACGGCCCCTGGTACGACTCCGCGCTGGGGATTCTGGGGCTGTTGATCCTGGTGATCGCCATCCCGTTGATCCTGGCCCACTTCACAGCCAAGTCGCTACGGATGAAGGACTACTCCTGGAAACTGTTCATCCTGTTCGGCACCGCACTGGCGGGCGTGGTGATCACGTTTTTTGGCTGGCCGCCCAAGCTCGGCATCGACCTCAAGGGGGGCACCATCCTGATCTACGAGATC
>JBBDLY010000295.1:0-3907 GCA_040878585.1 Pirellulales bacterium | reverse complement strand
GGCCGCCGGCTAATAACGCGGACGCTGGCAGCGTCCGCCACTTGATTGGCAGCGAATGCGCCTTTTGCTGAATTGACAGTGCCGAAGGTGGGAATCGAACCCACACTCCCGTGAAGGGAACTGGATTTTGAATCCAGCGCGTCTGCCAATTCCGCCACTTCGGCAATTCGGAATCGAGTGTCGCTGTCGCGGCCCCTCGCTCGTTGGCAATCTTAAAGTGTACGACGCCAACCGGTGTCGTCAATCCCTCGACGCCGCCTGACGCGCCATGGTTCGCCGCTGGAGCGGAACTTTTCCGCTCAGACGCTGACGCAACCGCTCAAATCGCGTTATGATGCCTTTCTCACTCGAACATCTCAAACATGGCGAGTCTGGCATGCGAACCTTGATCAAGCACGCCCACTGCGTGCTGCCCCGCGAGACGGTCGTGACCGACGTGCTGCTGGAAGACGGCAAAATCGCCCGCGTCGGCGCGCCGGTAGGGACCGACGCCGATGAAGTGGTCGACGCCCGCGGCCGGTATCTGTTGCCCGGTGTGATCGACGACCAGGTCCATTTTCGCGAACCGGGCCTCACCCATAAGGAAGACCTTGGCACCGCCTCGCGGGCCTGCGCGGCAGGCGGAGTGACCAGTTTCCTAGAGATGCCCAACACGGTCCCCAACGCCACCACCCAACAGCGGTTGGAGGAAAAGCTGGCGTTGGCGGCCGAGAAATCACTGGTCAACTACGGATTCTACATCGGCGCCACGCCAGACAATATCGAGCAGTTGCGCCACGCCCGTCGCACGCCCGGCATCAAGATATTTATCGGTTCCAGCACGGGCGATCTGCTCGTCGACCAGCAAGAAGCATTGGAGCGAATCTTCGCCGAAACGACGCTGCCGCTGACGGCCCATTGCGAGGACGAAGCCACCGTGCGGGCCAATTATGAAAAGTTCGCGGGCGAAACGGATATCAGCGTCCATTCCAAGATTCGCGATCACACGGCCGCCCGCATCGCCACCAGCCGCGCGATCGAACTGGCCAAGCGCCACGGGCATCGGTTTCATGTGTTGCACGTTTCAACCGCGGACGAAATCCCGCTGATTGCCGATCACCAGCGGCTGATCACGGCGGAAGTCTGCCCGCACCATCTGTTTTTTAACGTCGACGATTATCCGCGGCTGGGATCGCGGATTCAGATGAATCCCTCGATCAAGACCCAAGCAGACAACGCAGCGCTGTGGCAGGCGTTGCTCGACGGCGTGATACAGGTGATTGCGACCGACCACGCCCCGCACACGCTCGAGGAGAAGGCGGCGCCGTATCCCAAATCGCCGTCCGGATTGCCGGCGGTCGAGAATTCCTTGGCGCTGTTGCTCAACGAGGTCAATCGGGGCCGCTGCACGCTGGAGCAGGTCGTCGGCTGGATGTGCGACGCGCCGGCGCGGGTGTGGGACATCGTCGATAAGGGGCGGATCGTCGAAGGATTCGATGCCGACTTAGTGCTCGTCGACATGCATCTGACAAAGACCATTCGCGACGAGGAGCAGTTCACCAAGAGCCGGTGGAGCCCCTGGCACGGCGTGGAACTGACCGGCTGGCCGATCCGCACTTGGGTTGGCGGCAAGCAAGTGTTTGCTCACGGCCAGCTCGACGAGCGGGTGCGCGGCCGGGAAATCGAGTTCGATCACGTTCGCGGGGGCTACTGGGCGACATCGCCAGATGCGACATAATCTGTTACAAGCAAACGGGTTATGATGGATTTGGGAAAAACTGCAAGCTTGTCGTGCGAAAATCGTTTATATTGAAGGTTTGGGCGGTTCACGACCATTCGCGCCAGTCGAATTGCACTTCCCTCCATAGGATCGCGTCACCGGCGCGATTCTCCCCCACCTGTACCTCGACGACTTCTCCCCCTTGCCGCGCAACCCGGAGCACTTGATGAGCTTGCCAGAAGAATCTGCCTCGCACGATCGCACCCTCGATATTACGTTTTCGGTTCCCTTGGTGCATCGGCTCCGTTTCACCGACGACGTACTGGGCGGCGAGCAGCAGGTGCTGGCCGATTTGCTGGAACCGTCCGGCGACAAGCCGGCGCGGGTGCAGTTCTGGGTGGACGAGCATGTCGCCGAGGCGCGACCGGAACTGGTGCGCAATCTGCGCCGCTTCCAACAGCGGTACGACGGTCGCATCGTCTCCACCGGTACCATCCAGCGGGTCGTCGGCGGCGAGGAGATCAAGAACGACATCCACGTGCTGGAACGGATGCTGAAGTGTTTCAACGCAGCCAATCTCGATCGCCGCAGCTACGTGGTGGTGATCGGCGGCGGCGCGGTGCTCGATGCGGTTGGCTTTGCGGTCGCCATCGCCCACCGCGGCCTGCGACTGGTGCGACTGCCGACCACGACGCTCGGCCAGGCCGATAGCGGCATCGGCGTGAAGAACAGCGTCAATCTGTTTCAGAAGAAGAACTGGCTCGGCACGTTCGCGGTCCCCTGGGGCGTGGTCAACGACGCGGCGCTGCTGGAAACGCTCAGCGATCGCGACTTCATCTGCGGGTTCAGCGAAGCGGTCAAGGTGGCGCTGCTGAAGGATGCAGCGATGTTCGACCGATTGTGCGAGACGGCCCCGCAGATCGCCGCTCGGCAATTGCGGTACACCCAGCCGATGATTCGCGACTCGGCCATCTGGCATCTGAAGCACATCACCGCCGGCGGCGACCCGTTCGAGATGCTCGAGGCCAGGCCGCTCGACTTCGGCCACTGGTCGGCCCACAAATTGGAGACGATGACCGACTTCTCCGTGCGGCACGGCGAGGCGGTGGCGATCGGCGTGGCGATCGATACGGTCTACTCGGCGCTGGCGCTCGGTTTGCCGATGCACGACGCCCAGCGGGTGCTGCGGTGCCTGGTGGAATTGGGCTTCGATCTATCGCACCCATTGCTGGCCGAAACCGACACGCTGTTCGCCGGCATGGAAGAGTTCCGCCAGCACCTCGGCGGTCGCCTGACCTTGACCATGCTCCGCGGCGTGGGGCATCCGGTCGACGTCCACGAAGTCGATGGCGACCAAATGCGGCAGGCGATCCACATGGTCAACGCGTTTCAGCAGACCGGCAATCTGGTCCTTAGCTGAGTTCACGCCGTAGCGCAACGCCGTGCGGCAGGTGAATCAGCTTTCTTCGCGCCCAAACTTGCGCTCCTGCCGGACAAGCCGGGCAGGGGGCGAGGTGTTGTCGCTTGCTGGCTAGCCGACAAACTATCGCTCCAGCCGCACAAGGCGGCTGGGGGCGTGAGCGAAATATGGGTAACAACAAGGGCAGGTTCCAGAGGCCGCAACACCTCAGCCCCTGAAATCTGAAACCTGAAACCTAAATTTCCCCGGTCCAACCCGCCGCCGGCCGCGTACTGTTCATGTGTACCGTAGTCCGGTGCGAGTGTCAAGCACGTACTGAATCACCTTTGGGAGGAGTTCGTCATGAACCATGTTTCGCGCAATCATCCGTATGTTGTCAACTTTTGCCTAACCGTGCGGGAGCATCTTGCTCGGCAGGGAACCGAGCTGACCGAGGGGGTGGCCCGGCATTTTGTGGCCGGCTTATTGGACGCCTTGTGGGAGTTCACCAGCCTCTACGCGCCGGCCGGAGACGTCGGCCGGTTCAGCGACGCCGATCTGGCCACGGCGGTCGAATGGCCGCACGAGGCGGGGGAGTTGGTCGAGATGCTGGTCGCAGCCGGCCTGTTGTTGCGGAGCGAGCCGCATCGGCTGATCGTGGCCGACTGGTCGCAACGGGCGGACGCGGCCTGCCATCAGTTCGTGGCCGATCAGGGAATCGCCTTCGCCGACGGAGAGCCGGCGAATCGCAAGCCGCGCCGCAGTTCCAAAGCGGGCCGCCAAAGTAGCATGGCCGCCCCGGCCGTGCG
>JBBDLY010000294.1:0-3925 GCA_040878585.1 Pirellulales bacterium | reverse complement strand
GGGTTGTTCGCTTTTCCGTCGATGGGCAGGAACACCGCGTCCTCCCGCTCGTTTTGCTTTCCCCAGAGGACGTAGCCGGAGAAGTAGACCAAGGCCGTGCCGCCGGTGGGCGCACGGTGGGCAAACGCCTCGGCCGCCTGCTGCAATTGCTTCTCGTTGAGATTCTCGGCGACGGTCACTTGAAAGCCGCGCCGAGAGAGCGCGGCGGCCAACCCGGCGACGTCGCGGGCCGGGGTGGAGAGCGCCGCGTCGGGATAATCGCTGTTGCCGATCAGCAGCGCCGCGCGATGCTCGGCCGCCGCCGCCGTGGCGATCAAACAGATCAGCAGTGCCGACAGAAACCGTCCAAAACCTTTCTCCCATTGGGAGAAGGTCGCGGCGCTTCCAACCGTGGCCTTGGAATTCGTTAAGAGGGCCGTGCCACTTGGCAGCGCACCCTCATCCGGCCTTCGGCCACTTTCTCCCCGAGGGAGAAGGATGGAACCCCAATGCGATCTGATGATACCGGCAATACGCGTCATGCGACCAGCAGCTCCTCGAGCGGGCCGTCTTGCGGCAGCGCGCCGTCCAGGTCGGGGTCTTTCATGCCGAATCGCTCGCGGCGGTCGCCGGCAACATGCAGCAGCGTGGTGAACAGATTGGCCATGGTGCGATGCCCCGCCACGCCGTACCGCGGATAGCAGAGGAAGCGGTTCCCGCCGCGCAGCCGTCCATCCAGATCGCCCAACATCACCGTCGGCCACTCGTAGCAGGTGGAGTGGTGCCCTTCAGCGTTCTCGCTGAGGTAGACGATAAGCGTGTTGTCGAGCATGGTGCCGTCCCCCTCGGGCACGGCGTCGAGCGCACGCGCCAGGCGGGCGACGAGTTGCATGTGGTATTGGCGAATCTTGATCGCCATCTCCTCGGCCCCGTCGACCTGCAAGTGGCCAATGTGGTGCTTGTTGGCGTTGATGCCAAGCCCTTTGAAGGTGATCTCGAAGTTTCGCTGCCCCACGCCGGAGGCGAGCGTCACCACGTTGGTCATGCCGGTAATCAGGGCCATCGCGGTCAGGTCGAAGTGGGCGTCGAGCCGGTCGGTCTCGACCGAGGAGCGGTACAATTCCGTCTGGGGGCCGATCAGCCGAGGATCGATCTCGCCCAGTCGCGCCTGCCGCTCGCCGATCGATTCCAGCGCCTGCCAGTAGTCATTCAGCTTGTGCCGTTCGGCGCTCGGCAGATGCCGCTCCAACCGCTTCACATCGTCGACCACGTAGTCCAACAGGTACCGCTGCGCCTTGGCCTCGTCGGCCGGATTACCGCGGAGAATGTTGCCGAACAGCGACTCGTAGGCCAACGCCGGATTGATGTAGATCGGCACCTTCTGGTTCGGGCCGGCGGCGGAGCAGTCGTACACGATGTCGCCGCCGTCGTCCCGCGAGATGCCCAGCCCCACGTGCCGGTGGATGGCTGGCACGTTGCGGGCCAGCGCCGCGTCGATCGTCTCGGCCCGCGGACCGCCTTTGTTCGGATAGCAGCCCAGGCCGCCATACTCGTTGGAGTGCCCGCCGCCGCAGATCCGCCCGGAGAGTCCTTGCACGATCGACAGCCGATCCTGAAATTCCGCCAGCGGTTCGAGCGATTCGGGCAGCGCGTAGTCGGATAGCTTCACGTCCTGCAAGTCATCGCGGCCGTTGACCTTGCGGTAGCCGGGGTTCACGGTCTGTGTGATCCGCTCCAGTCCGACCGGCTGCACGTGGTGCGACCACAGGCCGTTGCCTTCCACCAGGAACACGAACCGGCAAGGCCGGGTCGAGATGCCGGCCGCCTCGGCTTCGAGTCGAGCCAGCATCGGCCCGAACAAGAATCCGCCGGCGCCCAGCGAGAGTCCCTTCAACAACGATCGGCGAGAGAGTTGAGACATTTGATGATCCTATGTCGATTGCGTTCCACTGACTTCAGCCGAACCGCGCTAGCGGCCGGTTCGCGCCGAGGTGATATTTCGTCGTCCGTTTGTCGTGCATGCGCCAACCGGGGGCTAGCGCCCTGCGGATGATGTTCGTTGTTCCGTGTCGAGGATTCGGTACAAAAACGAGTCGCTGCTCAATAGCGACGTAATCAACGCCTTCATGCTGCCGCCGCTTTCGGTATACGCCCGGTCGGCGTCTTGCAATGTTTGCGCGTCGCGGAGCGTTTCGTTGCGGCCGAGAAAATAGCGAAACACGTGCCGCACGAAGACCTGCCGCACCCGTTCCGATTTCGCCAGCCGCTGCATCAGATCGACCGCGTCGGATACTTCGCCATCGAGTTGCGCGTCGCCGGTGCCTTCAAGTACGCCGCGGGTGTCGACCGGTTGTTCCAACTCGCGAGTCCGCGCCATGCCGAAGTGCGTGTACGCCTCAAACGGCATTCCCAGCGGGTTCATCCTCTGGTGGCACTTCCAGCAATACTGCTGCTCGGTTACCGAGTACCGCTCGCGGAGCGTCTTGTGTTCGTCTTCCGGCACGACGGCGTCGACGTTGATCGGAATGTCGGGGATCGTGCCGCCCAACAACCGTTCTTGAATCCACTTGCCGCGATGAATCGGATCGTTGTCGAAGTTGCCGCTTTGGGCCACCAGCCAGCTTGGCTGCGTGAGGATGCCGGCCCGCTGCTTGGGATCCAACTCGACCGGTCCGCGATCCCCCACCGGCTTCCAGTCGGCCGGCAAGCCATAGACGGCGGCGATCTTGCTGCGATAGGTGGGAGTCATGTTGTAAAAGACGTAGCTCTTGTTGGTCGTCAGCAGTTCCGCCAACACGTTTTCATCCTGCTCGACAATGTCGCGGACCAGTTGGCGGGTGTCGCGGACCAGGTAGTCGGGCCGATGCGGCAGGGGGCTGTGCCGGTCCTCCTTGAAAACCTCGATCGCCTTGGCGTAATTGAAGTACTCCTCGAAGAAACCCATCACCCGCGGTACGTCGTCGAGCTTGCCGTCGAGCGCCTCGCGGACGGCCGCGGCAACGCCGTCGCGGGTGTCGAGATCACCCGCCTCGGCCGCGGCGGCAAGCTTCGGCAGATTGTACCGGTAGGGGGGCTTTTCCGTGAGCGAATAGCTCAAGGCGAAGGCGATCTCGCGGGGAGTCAGTCGGCGGCGGCCATGTTCGTCGAGTTCGCCGGCGCCCAGTTCCACCCGGAACAACGCCTCGGGTTTCAGCAGCGGCGCGGCCAGCACCACGCGGCTGGCGTGCAGCGGCCCGACGTCGGCAGCCGCCTTGCGCCACAGGGCCGTGGCGCCAGCGATCTCGTCGTCGGTCGGTTCGCGGAGCAGCAGCGTGTTGAATTGATACCGCACCGCCGCGGCGATTGTCTCCTCCGCCGGCTCGCTTCCGGCGTTGAGCAGCGCTAGAATCGGCGGCTTGCACTGCGGCGAGTCGGCGGCGAGTCGGTCTCCGGCGGGCTTGGTCTGGGTTTGCAGTTCGACGAACTTCTGGGCGTTGCGCATTACGATCTCGGCCGACGATTCGTCAACGCCGTACAGCACCGCATAGTCGCTGATGCTTTGCCCCGGCAACAGCGAGAAGGGCTGCGTCGGTTGACGAAATCCGCCCAGCCCCAGATTCGCCTCGTAGGCTTCCGGTCGCAGTCGCCACAGCCGCACCGGGGCGGCGGGGGCAAACTGGGGAGCGGCGTTGAACAGCGACTGGTGGTCGACGTAGTTGCCGTAGTTGGGAAGTTGCAGCTTATCCTCGGCGACCTCGCCCGACTCGCGAAGCCGCGCGCCGATCCAATCGACCAGCAACTGACGATGCTCGACCGCCAGCGGCTCGGCATCTTCCGGCGGCATCTCGCCAAGCTGAATCTTCTCGCGGACCAGCGCCCAGGTGTCGGTATCGCGATCGGCAAAGGTGGCGACGTCGGAGAGCGAAATGCCCGACTCGGCGTCGAACTCGTTATGGCAGTCGGTGCA
>JBBDLY010000293.1:0-3962 GCA_040878585.1 Pirellulales bacterium | reverse complement strand
TCGATGAAGCGCCCGCCGCCGGTCATGACCACGTTCATGTCGACCGCCGCCGACGCGTCTTCGCGGTAGTCGAGGTCCAGCACCGACTGGCCGTCGACCATGCCCACGCTGACCGCCGCCACGCTGTCCCCCAGAGGATAGCGCGCGGGGTCGGGCAGTTCGATCGTGGCGAGCGCATCGACTAAGGCGATCAGCGCGCCGCTGATGCTGGCGGTGCGGGTGCCGCCGTCGGCTTCGAGTACGTCGCAGTCGACCGTGATCATCTGCTCGCCGAGCGCCGTCAGATCGGCCACCGCCCGCAGGCTGCGTCCGATCAGCCGTTGGATTTCGGTCGTCCGCCCGTCGACCTGCTTGCGATCGCGCTGCTTGCGCGGACTGGTGCTGCCCGGCAGCATGTTGTACTCGGCGGTGATCCAGCCCTTTCCCTTGCCGGCCAGCCACGGCGGCACGTCGGCGGCCACGCTAGCCGTGCAGAGCACAGTAGTGCCGCCCGCCTTCCATAGTACGCTCCCCGGCGAAGTCCGCGTAAAACCCCGTTCGATAACGAGTTCACGAAGCTGATTCGCCGCTCGACCGTCGTGACGCATACCGCATCCTCTGGACTATTTGTTATTTGTTATTTGTTATTTGTTATTGGGAGTTAGAGGCGGTATTGCGATCGAGCAATAACAAATACCAAATACGCAATAACAAATCCTTAAACCTGGCTACCGAGCAGCCAGGCCAGCACCCCTTTTTGCACGTGCATGCGATTGCCCGCTTGTTGGATGACGACGCTTTGCTCGCTGTCGATCACTTCGTCGGTAACTTCCTCGCCCCGGTGGGCGGGCAGGCAGTGCATGAAAATGGCGTCGGCCGGCGCCTGCGACATCAGTTGGGCGTTGATCTGGAACGGGGCGAACTGCTGGCTGCGGCTTGCCGCCTCGTCCTCCTGTCCCATGCTGGTCCACACATCGGTGTAAACGGCCGAAGCTGCGCGGACTGCTTCCCGCGGATCGTGGGTGCAGTGAATTTCAGCGCCGGGTATTTCGCTATGCAGCCGTTCGAGAAACGCCGGCGTTAGCTCGTAGCCCGGCGGCGTGGCGACATGCATCGGCAAGCCCAGTCGGGCGCAACCGACCGCCAGGCTGCGGGCGACGTTGTTGCCGTCGCCTACCCAGGCCAATTGCAGGCCGTCGAGACTGCCGAAGTGTTCCTTCATCGTGTAGAGATCGGCCAACGCCTGGCAAGGATGCGACTGCTCCGTCAGGCCGTTGATAACGGGACAACCACAGTACTTGGCCAGTTCTTCGACCTGTGCATGCGAATGATTGCGGATCACGACCACGTCGACATACTCGCTGATCACGCGGCCGAAATCGGCCATGCTCTCCCGCTTGCCGAACCCGACGTCGGCGCCGAGAAACAGGCTCGAACCGCCCAACTGCGCCATGCCGCTCTCGAAACTCACACGGGTCCGCAACGAAGGCTTCTCGAACAGCAGCGCCATCACCCGGCCCGGCAAGATCGCCTCGCGGAGACCTTGCTCATATTTGGACTTAATGTCCTCGGTAATCGCGAAAATGCGCTCGATCTCGGCGGTCGAAAGGTCAAACAGCGTCAGCAGATGTCGCATGGCGGGGCAGGTTTCAGGTTTCAGGTTTCAGGTTTCAGGTTTCAGGGGTCAGTTCCATACGTCTCACGCCTCCAGCCTCACGCCTCAAGCCTCTTCAATTACTTTGCACAGAATATCGCAGCCGCGGTTGGCTTCTTCGTCGGAGAGCGTTAGCGCCGGCAGCAGACGAATGACGTTGCCTTGGGTGCAGTTGATCAACAGTCCTTGCTCCATGCACTTGGTCACGATCGCGGCCCCGTCAATCGACAGCTCGCAGCCGATCATCACGCCCAGCCCGCGGACGTCCTGCACGGTATCGCACTCGCTTTGCAACTGCGTGAGGCGCTGCCGGAACAGGTCGCCCAACTCGGTTGCCCGGCTGAGCAGGTTCTGTTCCTCGATCATTTCCAACGCCGCCACACCGGCGCGGGCGGCGATCGGGTTGCCGCCAAAGGTGGCCGCATGCATGCCGGGCTTGAGACTCGGGGCCAGCGATTCGGTGGTCAGCATGGCGGCGCCGGCGATGCCCGCGCAAACGCTCTTGGCCAGGGTCATCACGTCGGGCGTCACGTTGAAGTGCTGGTAGGCGAACCACTCCCCGGTACGGCCGCAACCGGCTTGCACTTCGTCGAAGATCAGCAGTAGGTCGTGCTCGTCGCACAGCTCGCGAAGACCTTGCAAAAAGCCCTCCGGCGCGATGCGAATGCCCCCTTCGCCTTGAATCGGTTCGACCATGATGGCGGCCGTTTCGCCGTCGATCAGTTCCTTGACCGCCGCGAGATCGCCAAACTGCGCGTACTGAAAGCCGGCCACCAGCGGGCCAAGCCCGGCGTGATACTTGGGCTGCGCGGTGGCGGTGGTGGCCGCCAGCGTGCGGCCGTGGAAGCCGCCGGTGAAGGTGATGATCTTGTAACGGCTCGGCCCATGATGCAGGCGGGTGAGTTTAATGGCCGCTTCGTTGGCTTCGGCCCCGGAGTTGCAGAAAAACGCCTTGCCGCCAAAGCTGCGATCCGACAGCGCCTTGGCCCATTGCCCTTGCGGCTCGGTGTACCAACTGTTGGGCACGTGGATCAGTGTGGCGACTTGCTCTTGGACCGCCTTGACGACCGGTTCGGGGCAATGCCCCAGCAAGTTGCAGCCCCAGCCGGGGAATAGGTCGAGATAGGCGCGCCCCTCGGCGTCCCACACGGTCGAGCCTTCGCCCCGAACCAGCGCAACCGGGTAGCGACCGTAGTTCGGCACGACGTACTTGTCGAACAGTGCAATCGTTTCCGCCGAACTTAAGTGGGTCGCCGTCGACATGGCCTGGCTCCTGGCAAAGAAATACAAGCTTCAAAAAACGTGATAAATAGAAAGACCACCCAGCCGGCACGAAGGATCGCGGGAACGCCGCGTTAGCGGCCCACAATTTCGGTTCCCACGCCGCGGTTGGTGTAAATCTCCAGCAGCAGCGAGTGACGAATCCGACCATCCACGATGTGAATCTTGCCGACGCCCCGGTCGAGCGACGCGATGCAGGCCTCGACCTTGGGGATCATGCCGGCGTTGATGACGCCCGAGTCGATCAGTTCGCGGCACTGCTTGGCGGTGAGGGAACTATAGAGCGAACTCGGATCGTCCTTGTCGGCCAGCACGCCATTGACGTCGCTAAGAAACATCAATTTCTCGGCGCCGAGCGCCTCGGCCACGGCATTGGCGGCCGTATCGGCGTTGACGTTGAGTTTCTCGCCCGCCTCGGTGACGGCCATTGAGGGTATCACCGGCACGGTGTCGGCGTAGCAAAAGTTTTCAATCGTGGCGCGATCGACGCGAGTGACGCGACCGACGTGCCCCAGATCGAGCGGTTCGCCGGCGTCGCCTTCCAGGTGCATCCGCTCGCCGAACAGGACGTTGGCGCCGTTGCGGAAATTCAGCGGCATCGCCCGGCCGCCGTACTCCTCGATCTGCTTGGCAATCGACTCGTTGACCTCGGTCGCCAGCACCTTCTCGACGATGTCGAGCGTGGCGTCGTCGGTGTAGCGTCGCCCTTGGATGAACTTCGGCTCCAGCCCCGAGGCATTCATCGCCCGGCTGATGGCAGCCCCGCCGCCGTGGACGACGACCGGGCGCATGCCGACGGTTTCCATGAAGACAATGTCGATCAGCAGATGCCGCAGCGCGTCGGGGTTTTCCATCACCGAGCCGCCCAGCTTGATGACGGTGATCTTGTCGCGCAGCCGGCGGATCCAGCCGAGCGCTTCGATCAGGACGTCGGCTTTCTGGATAGCTTCTTCCACGCGGGCGACTTTCGAGGGCGAGCGTTCCGTGGCGACCCGATGCATTGTCTGCGAGGTTCCTCTAAATGAGCCAAACCGAGCATTGTAAGCGG
>JBBDLY010000292.1:0-3965 GCA_040878585.1 Pirellulales bacterium | reverse complement strand
GTGCCGATGCTCAGCGGCAAGCGCTGGAGCCTGTTCGGCGGCATCAACGGAGAAGGGGCCTTGCAAGGCATGATGGACGAATCGATCGACGGCATCCGCTCCATGCTGTTGCACGTTGGCAACGACGAATCGATCCGCTGCGTGCTGGTGACCAGTGCCAAGGCGAGCGAGGGGAAGACCACCGTCGCCAGCAGCCTGGCGGCGAGTATCGGCCGCAGCGGACGCCGCACCTTGCTGGTCGACGGCGACCTGCGACGCCCTTCGGTCCATCGGCTGCTCGACGTTCCCAACCGCACTGGATTGTGCGAAGTGCTTAGCGGCGAGGCAACCGTGGCCGACGTCGTACGCCCCTCGCGTTCACCTGGGCTGTGGGTGATGACGGCCGGGCAATGCACGCCCGAGTCGCTGCAAGCGTTGGCCCGCGAAGGCGTGGCCGAAGTGTTCGAGCAATTGCGCGAGGAGTTCGACTTTATCGTGGTCGACAGCGGCCCGGTGCTGGCGGTGGTCGATCCACTGCTGCTGGGGCCGTATTGCGACGGTGCGATCATCTCGGTCTTGCGGCGGGTCAGCCAGATGTCGAGCGTCTACGATACGTGCGAACGTCTCGAGGGGGTCGGGGTGCGCGTCCTTGGGTCCGTCATCAACGGCACGAGTACCGGCCGATTTGGCTTCGATTACTACGGCTACGGATATGGCTACGGCTACGGAACCGTGAATGGCAACGGCGCCAACGGCCACGCCCACTATGAAACTGCCGACGGTAACGGCAGTGTGCAAAACTAGTGCAATGTGACAGTTTGAATTGAGGGTAGCGGAATTCGCCAGAATTCCGAGAAGTTACGGTTTCCTTTGGCGCAACGGAACTCTTGGCGAGTTCCGCTACACCAGTCGGAAACATCAAAAGAATAGGTGAACCGATGAAAGCTTTTCTACCAGTGGTGGTTGCCGTTGCATTGATCGGCTCGGCGACGTTTGTGCAAGGTTTCTGGAGCGACCGCTGGAACGAGGCGGCCGCGCGGGCCTTGGCGAACCAGGCCGGCAATTATCCGGACATTCCAAAACAGTTTGGCGACTGGACCAGCGAGGAAGCACCTTCCGACGAGCGGCAGCTAAAAATTGCCGGCGCGCATGCCAGCATCTCACGCACCTATACCAACGAGCGAACCGGCGAAAAGGTGATGGTGTTCATGATTCTCGGCAAGAGCCGCGACGTCGCTAAGCATACGCCCGATGTCTGCTACGTCGGTTCCGGGTTTCGCATGGCGCATGACCCGCGAAACTACCGCATGACCACTTCCGATGGCACCGCGGACTTCTTCACCTCGACCTTCTCCAAGCAGCAGGGCAACTACCACACCAACCAGCGCATCTTTTGGGCGTGGAGCACCAACGGCAAATGGGAAGCGCCCGATATTCCTCGGCTGACGTACGGAGCGATCACCGCGGTGAACAAGATCTATGTGATTACCGAGATGGGACAGGAGACGCAAAACCCCGACGAGGCGCCGAGTGTCGAGTTTGTCCACGAATTCCTGCCGCTGGCCTCCGACGTCATCTTCCACGAGCCGCCGCCTATCGATTCGCCGCCCGCGGCGGAAACGCCGGTTGCCCGTAAGTAGCTGTGAGTTCCGGTTTTCCCTACTTCTCAATCCGCTAGCATCGCAATTGCTCTTCGCGCTGCGGCTGCCTTTTGCTAATTAGGCAGCAGTAGCCGAGGTAGGCGGTCTGTACGCAGATCACCTGCCCGGTTCTGGATCGATCGAATCAACAGTTGTCGCGCGCTCGCGGGGGCCACGCGCGGCACAGATTCCAGGATGGAGAAGCAACCGATGAAACGGCATCTCGTGCGCGGCGCCGCATTGGCTTTAATGTTGGTGCTGGGGACCGGCGGCATCTTCGTGGCGAAGCAATACATCGCCGACGACGTCGTCCGCGCGAACGACGAAGTCCGCGCCCAAAGCCCCGCCGCGGCAGACAGCGCGGCAACGATCCGTTCCGACGACGAATCGACCGAACCGAGGCAGAGCTTCGGCGGCGGGCGGCTGCTGGAGGAACTCAATTCGCGGACGGCGGCGCCGGAAGCGGTGCGGCCTGCGCCGGAAGCGGTGCGGCCTGCGCCGGAGCCGATGCACGCCGCCGAGGGCGCCACGCCCGTTATGGAGGCGGCCGACTCAGGCGCATCGCCGCCGCGCGACCCATTCGGAATGCGTGGCGACGCCGACGGGGGCCCGGCCGCCGCGCCGACGGTTGCCGAGGAAACGCCGCAAGTCCACCCGCTCCGCGATGCACCACGGACACAGCCCGAGCCACTAATGCGGGAGGCTCCGCTCGAATCGGCCGGCGACACGCCCGCGGGCGAGCGGGCGGCAGCCAACGAAGGGGCGCCTCCGTCGCGGTATGCCGAGGCGGCCAACCGCTATGCCGTGCCACTGGAACAGCCGCTCGAGGCGGCACCGGCGACGCTTCCCGACCGCGACCAATCATTGCGCGAACCGCGCAGCTTTGCCTCGGAGTTGACATCGAGCTATCCGTCGCCCGACGCGAATCCGGCGGCGATGCCCTCCTCGCCGCGGCCTGGGGACGCGGAACTGGACGGAGCGCAGACGCCGACGCTGCAAGTTGTCAAGACCGCCCCGGCGGAAATCCAGGTCGGCAAGCCGGCCGAATTTCGGATCGTCGTCCGCAATACGGGACAGGTACCCGCGCACGACGTCGTGTTGCGCGATCATGTCCCCCAAGGCACGCGGCTGATGTCGGCCGAACCGCCGGCGGCCGAGCTTGGCGGCGGCGGCTTGCAATGGCAGGCTGGACTGATGGCCCCAGGCGAGGAACGCGCGTTCGTGATGCGGTTGATGCCCACCGCCGAAGGCGAGATCGGCAGCGTGGCGAGCGTTTCGTTTCGCGCCGAGGCCTCGGTTCGCACGATCGCGACCAAACCGGAGTTGCTGCTGGAAATCGCCGCGCCGTCGCAAGTGATGATCGACACGCCGGTCGCGTTGAAGATCAAGGTCTCCAACCCCGGTTCCGGCGAAGCCACCGGCGTGGTGCTGTTCGAGGACGTTCCTGCCCAGTTGGACCATCCGGCAGGCAAGGAGTTGGAATTTGAGATCGGCAGCCTCCAGCCGAATGAGAGCCGTGAGATCGAACTGTCGCTCGACGCCAAGCAAGCGGGCATGGTGCGAAACGTGATTCGCGTCCGTGGCGACGCCAGCCTCGAGGCCCAAACCGAAGTGCAGTTCGAGGTCGTCGCGCCACAACTTCAGGTGGCGCTTACCGGACCGAAACGCCGCTACTTGCAACGCGAGGCGGCCTACACGCTGTCGGTCGCCAACCCCGGCACCGCGCCGGCCAAGGAGATCGAATTGGTTTCGCACTTGCCACGTGGCATGCAGTTCGTGTCGGCCAACAACTCGGGCCAATACGACAAGGCCACGCATAGCGTCTACTGGAGCCTTGCCGAACTGCCCGAAGGAGAGCAAGGCGCCGTCGAAATGATCGCGCTGGCGATCGAAGCGGGCGATCAGTCGATTCGCGTCGAAGGGAAGGCGGAGCAAGGACTCTCCGCGGAGTTCGAAGAGAACATTTCCGTCGAAGGCATCTCCGCGCTGTTCTTCGGCGTGGCCGACGTGGCGGACCCGCTCGAAGTCGGCGGCGAGAGCAGCTACGAAATTCACGTCGTCAATCAAGGCACCAAGAGCGCCGACGCGGTGCGCGTGGTCGCTCACTTTCCAGCCGGTCTGAAGCCGATCCAGGCGGACGGCCCCACCCGCGGCGTGATCCAAGGCAACCAGGTAGTGTTCGAGCCGTTGCCGCGGCTGGCGCCCAAGGCCGACACCACTTACACGATCGCCTTCCAAGGGATCGCCGCCGGGGATCAACGTGTGAGTGTGCAGCTCAGCAGCGCCGAGATGGATCAGCCGGTGACCAAAGAGGAAAGCACCCGAGTCTATAGCGACCGCTAGCGA
>JBBDLY010000291.1:0-3966 GCA_040878585.1 Pirellulales bacterium | reverse complement strand
GGCGGCGTCGGACGCCGTTTCGCGCCGCGTGGCCGATTCCAGGATTTCGCCGGTGTCGGTCACGTCCTCGAACCGGACACTTACTTGCTTGGAAATGCCCGACTCCTGCATGGTCACGCCGTACAAGGTGCCGGCGCAGGTCATGGTCTTCTTGCTGTGGGTGATCACGATGAACTGCGTGAACTCGAGAAACTCCCGCAGCACGTTGATAAACCGGCCGATGTTCGCTTCGTCCAAGGCGGCGTCGACTTCGTCCAGAATGCAGAACGGACTGGGTCGGCTGCGGAAGATGGCCAGCAACAGGGCCACGCAGGTGAGCGTTTTCTCGCCCCCGCTGAGCAGCGAGATGCTCCGCGGCTCCTTGCCGGGCGGACGAGCGACGATCTCGATGCCCGACTCGAGCACGTCGTTTTCGTCATCCAGCACGATGTCGGCCTGGCCGCCGCCGAACATCTTGCGAAATAATCCCTTGAAATGCTCGCGGACGGTTTCCAGCGTTTCCTGAAACAGCCGGCGGCTGTCGTTGTTGATCTTCTCGATGATCTGCTCCAGCGACACCTTGGCCGCGGAGAGATCCTGGAACTGGGCGGAAAGATCCTCGTAGCGGGTTTCGAGGTCTTCCAGCTCGTCGAGCGCTTCGAGGTTCACGCCGCCGATGTTGTTCAACTTGCGACGCAGTTCCGCGATTTCCTCCTCCACTTCATCCCGCAGGCTCTGCTCTTCGGCCGAAGGTCGATGCTCCAGTTCCGACAGTTCGATGCCGTAGTCTTCCCGCAATCGGTCGGAAAGTGTTTGTCGCTGATGCTGCAATTGTCCCGAATCGAGTTCCACCTTGTGGATCTCTCCGTCGAGCTTGCGCAAACGGCCGCGGAGCGCCTGCACCGTGCTCGACAAGCCGGCGCGCTCCAGACGCACCCCCTCGCGATCGGTTTCCAAGCGTTGATTTTCCGCCGCGTGCGCTTCCTTGGCCAGGTAAAGTTCGGCCAGTTCGCTGCTGGTCCGCAGCACGGCCAGTTGCGAAGCCGCTTTCCGTTGCCGGCTTTCCTCGAGTTCTTGCCGAGCCTCGGCCAGCAGCCGGCGGCGCTCCTGAAAGTCTTGCTCGTACTGGCGGCAACGCAAGGTGAGATCGGCAAGCTGTTGCTCGCTCTTGGCCAGTTCGACCTTGGCGGCGGTCACTTCCTGAATGCACGTCTGACGGCGTCCGTTGATTTCCTCGATCTGTTCATCCGCCTGCTGGATCTCGTGGTTCAGGTCGGTCAGCGAGGCTTCGACCTGTTCCAGTTCCTGTTGGCGTACTTCTAACTGGGTGACGGCCGAATCGTGCTCCTCTCCCGCGACCCGCACTTCGGCGGCGGCGCCTTGATGCTGCTCAGTTAACTGGGCCAACCGGTCCTCGGCCGATCGGAGTTGCATCTGAAGCTCCGCCGTCTGCTCGCGAGCTTGGTCTCGACTGTCGGCCAGCGACTCCGACTGCTGCTGACTGTCGGCAACCCGTTCGCGTAGATCGGCGATCTTGGCCGCCAACAGCTTGACGTCTTGCTCGTATGCCGCCAATTGCCGCCGCAGTTCCCGAAGCTGGCTGCGGCGCGAGATCAGGCCGGTCGTTTGCTGCCGCGGGCCGAGCGCTATCGTGCCGTCGGAGGTGACGGCCTCGCCTTGCAGCGTGACGAAGTTCAGACTGCGGCCTCGCGCCAGACGCTGGGCGTGTTCCAGGTCCTCGACCACCCACCACGACGACAGCAGCTTCGCGGCGAGTCCCTGATATTCTTCGTCGACTTCCACATATTGGTCGAGGCGGGCCACGACGCCCGGCTCGCCAGATAGGTCCACGCCCCGCCGCGCCGCCGCCGTGGAGTCGAGCAGCACGATCCCCACCCGACCGGTCAGCCGATGATCGCCGCCGACGATCCACTGTTGAAGCGCCTCGCTCGCGGCAGCTACGACAAAACCGGCTCGCTCACCGAGGGCGATCTCGATCAACGGCGCGGCATCGACTTTCACTTGCAGCAAGTCGGCCACCAAGCCGACGACTTGTCCCACTGGCTCGTTGGGCGTCTGTCGCGAACGCAGTAGCAGTTCTCTGGCCCCGGCGCCAAGCCCCTCCTGCCGGGCTTCCAGTTCTTCGAGCATTGCCGCGCGCTCGCCCGCGCCGATCTGCTGTTGGCGCAATTGGGCCAATTCCTCCTGCAGCGCGTCGCGCTCCGCGACGAGCCGCTGCAACTGCTGCTTCGCCTCGGCCCAGTCGGCCTCCCGGCGGGCCAATTGCTGCTCGGCTTGTTCGTGCCGTTGCCGTGTTTCGACGGCGGACTGTTCCAACTCGGCCATCGTCGCGGCCAGTGTATCGAGTTTCTCCTGTTGCCGCCGACGCCGTCCGGCGGCGGCGGCGATTTGGCTTTGGAGGCCGGTTATCTCGTTGCCTAGTTTGCCGCTTTGTCGCAGCCACTCGGTCTGCTGGGTCAGGGCCGCTTCGTGGCTGTCGCGAACGCCCTGGTAGCGGTCGGCCAGCTCTTGCAGCTCCCGCTCGCGACTGGCGACCACCCCGCGCACGGCCGTGTATTCCTGGTCTGCGTCGACGACCTGCGACTTCGTTGCGGCCAGCAGTCCGCTGAGATCGCCCGTCCGCGTCGAGAGGCCGACAAGTTGCTGCCGCAGCCGATCCATGGCTGCGTCGAGATCGCCGCCGCGGGCCAGTTCGTTTTCGACCTTCGACTCGCCGCCGGCGATGCGCTGGCCGACTTCCGCGGCGGCCCGCTGGCAGTCGCGCAAGGCGCCGTCGGCTTGCTCGAGCTTTCGCTCCAGTTCGCCGCCGCGGGCTTCAACGGATTCGATCTCGGCGGCGTGCTCCCGCGATTGATCGCGCAGGTCTGCCAACTGGGCGTCGAACTGGGCCAGTTGCTCGCTGAGATGACGCCAGTCCGTCAAGCCAACCTGCGTTCGCAGCTCCTGCAACCGGTCGGTATGCTCGCGGTATCGTCGCGCCTTGGTCGCCTGCGACCGCACGGTCCGCAGGCGGTTGGCGACTTCCTCGACAATGTCCGATAGCCGCAGCAAGTTTTGGTCGACCCGCTCCAGTCGACGCAGGGCGTCGAGCTTCTTGGCCTTGAAGCGGCTGATGCCGGCCGCCTCCTCGAAAATCATCCGGCGGTCTCGGGGCGAGCTTTGCAGCATCACGTCGACTTTGCCCTGCTCGATGATGCTGTACGCCTGCGTCGAGACGCCGGTGCCGGCAAACAGGTCGCGAATGTCGCGCAGGCGGCAAGCCTGCCGATTGATCAGGTACTCTCCCTCGCCGCTGCGGTAGACGCGGCGCGAGACGTGGACCTCGGGCGTGTCGATGGGCAACCGACCGTCGCTATTGCTGAAGGTCAGCGTCGTTTCGGCATAGTTCATGGCCCGCCGCGTGCCGGAACCATTGAAGATGACGTCGGCCATTTCCTTGCCGCGGAGGCTCTTGACGCTCTGCTCGCCGAGCACCCATTTCACGGCGTCGACCACGTTCGACTTGCCGGAACCGTTGGGGCCGACAACGACGGTAATGCCGGGGGGAAACTCGAAGCGCGTCTTATCGGCAAAGCTCTTGAAGCCGATCATTTCGAGCGCTTGGAGCATGGTCAAATCCGACAAGAGCGGCCGTTAGCAATGAAACTCACAAGCGAGCAAGAGCTTGTCCTTGCTCGCTCACCGGAGGCAAACCACACAGTATACCACAACCGCGGCGGCAATGCCGAGGCCGTCGATCGGCACCCCGTAGCCAGGGCATTAAGGGTCTGCCAGGGCCGTTGGAACAGGAGGAAACGAAGAAAACGGAGAGATACATACTCTGTTGACTCTGCCCGCTCTGTTGCCTGAAAAGTCGATTAAAATTGCAAAAAGGAATGCCTGTCAGGTTCACGCAGGCGTTGATGCAATCAGACACGACAACCCAACCCAGCATGAAATACCTGAAACACGCTATACCTGCATCCG
>JBBDLY010000290.1:0-4002 GCA_040878585.1 Pirellulales bacterium | reverse complement strand
CCGGCCACCGATCAACTGCTGCCGGCCTATTCGTTGACCGAGGGGCTGACGCAGACGGCCATGCGGCGGATTTTTCGCGCCGCGGTGACCCGCTTTACGCCCGCCTTGGACGAGGTCTTTCCAGAGCCGTTTCTGCAAAGCAAGCAACTGCCGTCGATCCACGACGCGCTGCCGCAGATTCACTTTCCCGACAACGAGCGTCTGCTGGCCGAGGCCCGCGAGCGATTCATCTATCAGGAATTGTTGGTGTTGCAGTTGGCGATGGCTTTCAAGCGGCAGCGGAATCTGTATCACAGCAATGCTCCGGCGTTGGAAGCGAGCGCGCGGATCGACGCGCGGATTCGACGCCTGTTTCCGTTTCCACTGACCCCCGGCCAGCAGCAGGCGGTCGCCGAAATCGCCGCCGACATGGCGCGGCCCCATCCGATGAATCGCATGCTGCAGGGAGACGTCGGCAGCGGCAAGACGGTGGTGGCGCTGTACGCCGTGTTGCTGACGGTCGCGCATGGACGGCAAGCGGTGATGATGGCGCCGACCGAAGTGCTCGCCCGGCAGCACGAGCGGACGCTCGGCGAGTTCTTGCGGCGCAGCCAGGTTCGGGTGGCGCTGCTCTCCGGTTCGCTGACTGGCAAGCAGCGTCAGGAGACCTTGGAACGCATTGCCGCGGGCGAGGTCGACGTGGTGATCGGCACGCAGGCGATCGTCGCCAGCGGCGCGCAGTTCCACAAGCTGGGACTGGTCGTGATTGACGAACAACACAAGTTCGGCGTGCGGCAGCGGGCTTCGCTCAAACAGGCCGGCGTCAGTCCGCACTACCTGGTGATGACCGCCACGCCGATTCCGCGAACCGTGGCGCTGTCGGTGTTCGGCGATCTGGAGGTCACGACGTTGCGCGACCGCCCGCCCGGCAGGCAGCCGCTGCACACTTACTTTGCCAGTGAAGAGCATCGGACTCGCTGGTGGAAGTTCGTCCGCGGCAAGCTCGACGAGGGGCGCCAGGCGTTCGTGATTGCGCCGTTGGTGGAAGACGTCGAAAATGACGAGGCGGTCACGGTCGAGGCGATCTACGAGAATCTCGCCAACGGAGAACTCGAGGCGTATCGCCTGGGTTTGCTGCACGGCCGGCTGACGCCCGCCGCCAAGGAAGAGGTGATGCAGAAGTTTCACAACGGCGAGGTCCAAGTGCTGGTCAGCACCAGCGTGGTCGAGGTGGGCGTCGACGTGCCGAATGCGACGTTGATGGCGATCGAGGGGGCCGAGCGATTCGGATTGGCTCAGTTGCACCAGCTTCGCGGACGCATCACCCGCGGCAAGCATCCTGGCTACTGTACGTTGTTTGGCAACCCGCAAACCGAGGAATCGAAGCGGCGGCTGGAGGCGTTCTGCGCGGTGGAAGACGGTTTCGAGCTGGCGGAGTTGGACTTTCAGTTGCGGGGGGCGGGCGATTTTTTCGGGGTGCGACAGAGCGGCTTGCCGCCGCTGCGGGTGGCGGACCTGACCCGCGACGTCGAGACTGTCCACCAGGCCCGGCGAGACGCCGAACAGATTCTTACCGAAGATCCCGGCCTGGCGACGCCAGCCTGGGCGAAACTGCGCAAACAACTATTGCGGCGCTATGGAGAGGCACTCGACCTGGGCGACGTGGGATAGTACGAATAGAGACATGAAGGATTACCGGCTTACCCTCCGCTGGCCGCAAGTGCTGTTGCATCGACGGACGATTCTGGTTCCGGCCTGCGTTCTGTATGTGATCGGTCTGGAGTACATCGGCCGCCGCCTGACCACCGACATTGGCGATGCGGCTTGCTTGTCGGCGACGGCGTTGTTCGGCCTGGCGTGTTGGGCGATCTGGCGCGGGTCGTTGACGGCGCGAGATGCCAGCAGACAACTGCGGCAGTTGGTCGAACGCCTAAAGGAACTGGTGCCGAAGCGGGGCTACGACCTGCGCGACTCCCCTCCCCTGCCCCGCGGCGTGCCGGGGTCGGCGCTTGGTTGGACGTTGCTCGCTGTGATGGCAGCCGTGGCGGCCTTCTTGGCGGCGGCCTATTTTCCGCACGCCGCCCGCGACTGGCTGGCGCCCCGCTGCTATACCGCCTATCTATTGATGCTCGGTACGCTGTGGCTGGCGATTTTCTTCTTCGGTACGATGTCGGTCTTCGCCGCCTTGGGCGATCTTTACGATCAGTTCGCGGCCGTCTTTCCTGGCAACAAGCCCCGCTCGCTGCGCCCTTGGTGGATCGTGCAAGGCGTGCTGGTGCTGGCATTCGTGACGGCCGGCATGACGCTGCCTTTGTCGGTCGCGGTGATGATACTGATCGGCGTCGGCATCGCGACGCTGTTGGCGACGCCGCTGGCGCCGCGCGGCCGGCCGCGGCTGGTATGGCGCAACGAGGACAACGTGGCGCACTCCGCGCCGCTGTGGATTATGAATATCGCGGCGTTCACGCGGATGCTGGCGGTCGCGTTGACGATCATCTTTCTCGCCGGAGGAACTTTCGTCGTCGGTTCCCAGCAGACCACATCGAGTGAAATGCCGTTGACTCAGCTCATGGGTACGCTGTTTGCTTGGTCGGCGGTCGCCTTCGCCTTGATGATCTTACGATTGCAATGGACGGTGTCGCTGGTTGGCAGCAGGCTGACGCGGCGACAGGCTGCCACATTGCACGTCCAAGGAAAGCTCAGCCGCCAATCCGCCAAGCAATGGAAGGAGACGCTGGGACGACTCGGCTGGCGGGTTCACTTCGCTCGCTCGCCGCGCGAACTGGACGTCCGCGCAATCGCAGATGAAGCCAGTTTACCGCTCGACCCGTGGGAGCCGCCTCGCTGGCCGCTGCCTTTGAGTCTGGCGGAGTTGGAAAGCAAAGACACGCAGTTTCGTTTGCGGCGGCGGGACGAGATTCAGAAGCGACGGCACTTGCTACGGGTGCTGTCGCGACTGTTCAAACATGCGGCGCGACACAAGTATGAGGAAGGCTCGGGCTATTTCCTCGGTCTGCATTTGTGGTACGTGCTGGGACTGGTTCGCGACGAACCGGAAACCCGCACCTACGATCGCTACGACACGCTGCTGCACGACATTATCGGTCCGCCCTACTGGCGAGCGTTTCCGCTGGCGGTGCGTCAACATTTTCGCGACATTTGCGAGGCGCTTGCGATCGATTTGATCTACATCGAAGACGGCGTCACCTACCGCCGCTTTGTGCGCGTCGTGCGGGCCATGTTCGAGCATTACGACATGCACGGTGGCCAGGAACCAGCCGAGGAACGGCACTTTACCGGTCTGCCCGGCGTGCGGGTGGTGATTCACGATCTGAAGCCGGAGGTCGCGCCCGACTTTCAGCAGTACCCCGAACCGGAATACGACGACATCTCGCGGGCGCGGGTGCTGCACGTGTTTCGCGACCGCGGCGAGATGGAAGCGATGGACGAGATCCCCATCGACTTCTCAGACGTTCCGGTGCCAGTCGGCGTGTTGAGTTGACCCGCGGAAACCGTGCATGCGGCCGCTGTCATTGTCGCGAGCCGCCGTTGATGAGCAAGCCTTCCTGGGCCGCTTGCTGAACGGTTTTGGATCCGTGCTGTTGCTCGCCGCCGCCGACTTGAGTCGGTCCGCCGTTGCCGAGTGGCGACGTTGCGACGAAGTTGCGCCGGCATTCATCGTGGCGGCATGGTATCCAACCATGCTCGGTATAGACGTGCGCCACGCTCGGTGCCTCCAGCCAAGGTTTGAACGGGAACGGGTTGGCGTCGTCGGCGAGCTCGCGGAGGTTGGTCTTGACCGATACATGCGCCAGGCCCCGCGCCGGTACCAGATCGAGTTTGATGAGCTTCTGCCCCGGCTGCGTGTCGTGGAGCGTAAACTCCGTGCTGGCCGAAATCTGCGGCGCGGGGTCGTCGTAGGTGTTCACGCACACGAACACCTCGCGGGCCGGATGCGATGAATCGTTCCGGACGTAGACGTCCACCGCGCCGGCAAACCGACCGTCGGGCTGACGCCCCTGG
>JBBDLY010000289.1:2738-4027 GCA_040878585.1 Pirellulales bacterium | reverse complement strand
TTCCAGCCCCGACGAATAGAACACACGTCGGGGCTGGAAGCCCCGACCACGTGCAGTTTTCCTCTTGATGAACTGCTATTTACCCCCGCAGCTTCATTCGCTACCGTTCTCGTCGCCCGCCCCTATGGATTTGGCGTTGAGCTCGCCCCTATGGATTTGGCGTTGAGAAGGAACATGCGCATGTCGGCAGTACATTTGTTCGCGAATCGGTCGTTTTCTCTGCTCGCCATGCTAGCATGCGCGGCGCCGTTGGCGGCGGCCGATTTTCAGGTGACCAGCGAGATCTTCGTCGGTCGCGAGGCCGCCGAGCCGGCCGCTCGCAATGCGACCTCCTTCCGCGGACAGATCGTGTACGATTTCTCGACCGACTCGGGGTCAATCACGATCTTCAACACCGAAACGGGGCGGTTTATCTTGCTCGACACGCGTCGACGCCTTAGAACAGAACTCTCCACCCGCGATCTGCTTGCCTATGCGCAGTGGGTGCGAGGAGAATCGAAGAATTCCGACGATCCATTGCTGCAATTCTGCGCCGCGCCTGATTTTCGCGTCGAGCCGGGCGAGGGGGACGTGGCCTGGAAATTTGGTTCGAACATACTCACGTATCGCGTCAAACCGGACAGCGACACGGATGAAGAGGCGGCAGCTAAATATCGCGAATTTTGCGACTGGTTCGCCCGGCTGAACGCCATGACCAACCCAGGGAGTCTCCCGCCGTTTGCGCGGATGGAGGTCAACGCGCATCTGGAACAGAACGGCGCACTTCCCAAGAGCATTTACCTGAACGTCGCCCCGCATCCCCGCTTCGGGAATCGGGAATTCTACGTCCGTAGCGAGCATACCTTTCGTCGCGGGCTGACTGCCAGCGACCTGGCCGAGATTGAAAAGGCCGAGAGGTATCTGGTCACGTTCAAGCAGGTGACGCTGGAAAACTATCGCGAGCCGGTCGTAACCGACGGCGAGCAATAGGGGCGTGCTCAGACGCGAGGGGCGTGCCGCCCGCGGCGTCGCCGCCGGACCGCGTGTATCCACAGAATCGATTCAATTGATTCGACTGGCCCCTCGATTTGTCTCCGGCCGCTCGGCCACTGACTCCCTGCGTGAGTCGCCAAGTCTATCTATATCAAGGACTTGGAGTCATCGCCCCCTGTTCGATGCATGATTCTGCGTGCATTTGTTTCCAAAATTCCTATTTTACTTAGTCGACCTATATTTCCGATGTTCACTTTTGTGATACAGCATGCGTGCTGTCGGTGACTTGGGGAACATTGCGTGATAGGAACATTGCG
>JBBDLY010000289.1:0-2638 GCA_040878585.1 Pirellulales bacterium | reverse complement strand
GGAACATTGCGTGATAGGAACATTGCGGGATTGAAATATTTTATGGAACGGCGAGTCATGGCATATCAGGAAGAGAATTCGACCGGCCCCTTTGCCACCGTGCTGATTTGCATGCTGATGGCGGTCACCGCCTGCGCATCGGCTAGTTGGTGGCTGCGCGAACTGGCTGCCGCGCGGCGGCTGGAAACAGAGGGCGCCGCCCTGATCACGGCAGACGGCCTCCACGACTTGCTGATGGCGAGCCTGGCGAACACCCCCCGTTTCGCCGGGCAGGCCGAACTACCGCGGTGCGAAGCCGATCCGGTCATCGAGACGACCGCGGCACGGTCCTTGCCGCGGATCGCACCGATCACCGAAGCGGCCGTACAAGGGGTTGGCTGGCAAGTGCTGCTCACGCCGGAGCCGACGGGGGAACGTGCGCCGACGGAACCAGCGGAGAGTCCTAAGCAGGGAGCGGCGCCGAGCGAGCCGGCCGAGCCGGTCGAGCCGGTCGACGAAGTCCGAACCATGGATTCCTCGCCGGCCCCTCAGGTGGAACCGTTGGGGCAGGCGTTCGCGGTGCCGCGCCGCTTGCAACAGCGGCTGGAGTTGTTGGCCACCGATGCGGACTTGCACCGTTGGACCGAGCCGATACTCTCGGCACTGGCGACGCTGGCGGCTACCACCGACGCGTCCGACCCGGCGGTGGCGTCCGCATTGGAGCAACTGCGAACCACGGCCCGGCAGGCCGAACGTCATTCTCGCCTGTCCGCCGCGCCGCAGGCGCAGTCGGAGGTGCGGCGCGTGGGATACGCGATCCAACGGCGTCTGGCAGTGTGGGATTCGATTCACGCGACGGCGATGCGTCTGCACGTGGCGCAACGGTCTCCGGCGGCCAGTCCGTTGCAGCAGGTTTCCGTCGTGCTCGATTCGTTGGAGGAGCGGTCTGAGTTCGATCCGCCGCCGCTGCCGCCGCTGCATCTGGCCGACGCGGAACTGTATGGCGACTTGATCGATTCACAACATATACTCCAAAAACTGGAAGAGTACGAGCTGAGCCGCCGACCAAGCTTGGCCCGCGAAATGGCCGCCTATCGGGTGTTGTTCGCCGCCAGCGCGACGCCCGAGGCGCGGCGGCTCGACGATCACATCGAATCGTATTATCGTAATGCGAACTTCCGTGTGGCGGTTACCGAGGAACTGCTCGACCGGATGCTGCCGCAACCAGAACCGTTTGGCCGTCGCGTAAACGATTACGTGCTGGGAGTGCCGGTGCATGGCTACAGCACGACGATGACGCGGCTCAACGCGCGGTTGGTGCCCGACCCGTATCGATTCCATTTACGGCTGGAAGCTCGCGGCGTGGTCCGTTCGGAAACTTCCGCCCGCAGCGCCCCGGCCACGCTGTATAGTCGCGGCGACACGCAGTTCCTGACTAGCAAGGAATTGATCGTCTCGCGACAGGGACTGAGGCAAACGTCGGCCTCAGCCGACGCCGAAAACCACAGCCGGCTACTGCGGGTGCGGAGCGACTACGACGAAGTTCCCTTGATCGGTTCGCTGGTCCGTCGATTTGCTCGAGAGGAGCACGACAAGCGGCGCGGCGAGGCCAATCGGGAAGTCGAGTACAAAGTATCCACCGAGGCGAGCCGGCAGTTCGATCGGCAAGTCGGCCCCCTGGTTGGCCAAGCGGAGAGCACGTTCCGCGAGGAACTGCTCGGGCGGTGCGCAAGTCTCGGCATCGAGCCGCTGCCGGTCGAGTTGCACACCAGCGATAAGCGGCTGACGGCCCGCCTACGGTTCGCCGCCGGTGATCAACTGGCCGCCCACACGCCCCGGCCCCGTGCTCCGAGCGACAGCCTGTTTAGCATGCAGTTGCATGAGAGCGCGCTCAATAACGTCTTGCAGCAACTCGACCTGGACGGGCGGCGGATGACGATGCGCGAGGTCTACACGGAGGTCGCCACCCGACTCGGCGCGGACGACGCAACGCCGCCAGACGATATTCCGGAGGATGTGATGGTCACGTTCGCTCCGAAGAACTCGCTGCAAGTTCATTTCACCGACGGTGCCATGCGGCTGACCATCGCACTGTCGAGGATCGAGCAAAAGCGCAATCGCTGGACGAATCTGGTTGTCCGCGCTTATTACGAGCCGCAGGGCGACGGGCTGCATGCGGAGTTGGTGCGGACGTCGGGCATGGAATTGATCGGCGATCGCATCAACACGCGCTCGCAGGTCATCTTGCGAGGCGTATTCGCCAAAGTCCTCGACAACACCCGCACCTTGCCGCTGGTTCCCAAGCGGCTGGTCGAAGACGGGCGGCTGGGCGACCTGGAGGTCACGCAACTGGCGATCAGCGACGGCTGGTTGGGAGTGGCGGTAGGCCCGAAACAAGCGATCCGCCGCGACGAAGATAACCAGGCAACCTTTTCTCGCTGGCGCCTGGCCTATCAGCAGCAGCACGGCGATCGGCTGTAATCGGCCTGACAACCGACCGTGCGACCGGCTATATTCAGAAGTAAGCGGCGCGACAGCATGCGCGCTCCCAACGTGGTGGCGGCGTCTCGCCGCCAGCCCTAACTTGGTGGTTTCGCCGCCAGCGTCAACGCAATGGAGGCGTCTCACCGCCACCTTAGCCGGTTTCTCCGGCGGTAGC
>JBBDLY010000288.1:1835-4057 GCA_040878585.1 Pirellulales bacterium | reverse complement strand
CTGCTTTTGGTGTTCCCCACTGTTTGCTCAGGAAGCGGCCGTTGCCAGCGACAAGAAGGGGTATAGTCTCGCCTACGCGCTGACCGGTCTCTGCGTGGTGCTCGGCGTGTTGCTGGTCTGCCGGCCGTTGCGAACCAGGGCCGACAAAATCGAGCGTCCCGATCCGGAAGAATGACACACTTGGTCCCATTGAATGTGTTGAGGCCCATAACCCGGATTATCCAGATATAATCCGGGTTAAAACTACCGCAAAAATGGATTGGTCGCTTTTTCGCGTCCGATGGTCGTTGCGGGGCCATGCCCTGGCAACACCACGGCGTCATCCGGTAGATCGAACAGCTTTTCACGGATGCCGCGAATCAGCAACTGCTCGTCTCCGTCGGGGAAGTTGGGGTTGCCAATACTGCCGGCGAACAAAATGTCGCCGCCGAACACGACGTGCGGATTGGCGCGCCAGATGAAAACGACGTGTCCGCTGGAATGTCCCGGGATCTCGCGTACTTCCAGGTCGAAACCGGCCGCCGAGTAAACGTCGCCCTCGCTCAGTGTCGCGTCGGCGGGCGGACTCGTTATGCGAAATCCGAACATGGCCGAAAGGTTCTGCGCCGGGTCGGTCAGTTTCGGGACGTCGCCCACGCCGATGACTAGCGGCGCCTGCGGCCATTGTTGCTTCATGCGCTCGTTGCCGGCGATATGGTCGCTGTGACCATGCGTATTGAGGATCGCGGCGGGCGTAAGCCCCAGGCGTTCGACCGCGTCCACGATCTGCTGGGGTTGCAGTCCCGGGTCGATCAGCAGGCAATCGTTGCGCCCGTCGAGCCAGGCTAGGTAGCTGTTTTCGTCGAACGGGACGGAAACGATCGTCTCCAGGTGCATTTGATCGGGCAAGGCGGGGTCACTCATGGCGCTTTGGCACTCGGGTGCTGGCATGCTATCAATTCATCGACGGCTTGGGGGTGCTGTTCTGCCGCGCGAAGTTATGACGCACATGTTTGTTATAGGGATTGGGCAAGCATGACTTGCCGACAACGGCATTGTAATTATCTCCCTCTCAATGGGCGATAGATACCATCAAGTGACCATGATTGTCGTGTTCCCCTAATCGCGGCATTCGGGTTATATTGGCCATTGACGCGACATGCGGCAGACCAGTCCGCCTGATTTAGTCCGCTGGCATGACAATTGCAAGCATTCACAACTAGCTTATCCGCATCGGGCGTCGCCGACCACCAGGGCGGCGCGAATCCATGGCAATTCGTTCGTAGGAAGCGACCGATTGTCGAGAACATAACTCGATGAAACGATAGTACACCTGCAAGGAGGTAGGCCCTTATGTCTCGCGGATACTCACGTCGACAATTTCTCAAGGTACCCGTGGCACTCTCAATCGCCGCGGCGGCGCCTGGCCTTACAGGCCGCCTGTTCGCCGAGCAGCCAGACTTTTTGGCCGACCAGACGGCGCGGCCCGGCGAACACCCACTGATGCCGGCGCTGCGCATTGCCAATTACGGCAAGCAGCACATAGAGCAGAATATCCAAGATTATTCTTGTACGATCGTCAAACGCGAGCGGATCGACGGGACGCTCGGCGACAACGAATACATGTTCGCCAAGGTCCGGCATCAGCCGTTCAGTGTTTATCTCTATTTTCTCGGCCCCGACGCCATCAAGGGCCGCGAGGTGATGTACGTCGACGGCAGCAACGAGAACAAGCTGATGGCGCATGAAGCCAAGGGCATCCGCTCCAAATTCGGCACGGTCTCGCTCCATCCCGATAGCTTCCTGGCGATGAAGGGGCAGCGTTATCCGATCACCGAGTTGGGCGTGCTCAACTTGACGAAACGGCTGATCGAAGTCGCCGAGCATGACAAGCAATACGGCGAATGCGAAGTGAAGTTCTACAACGGCGCCAAGATCAATGGACGCACCTGCACCTGCATCGAGGTGACCCATCCGGTGCCGCGCAAGCAGTTTTTGTTCCATATCGCGCGGGTGTTTGTTGACTCTGAGTTGAAGGTGCCGGTCCGCTACGAGGCATACGAATGGCCCGAAACGCAAGGCGGACCGCCGGTGCTGCTCGAGCAGTACACGTATCTGAACATGAAGATCAACAACGGGTTTGCCGACTCCGATTTTGATCATCGCAATCCCAACTACCGGTTCGTGCGGAATTGACCGTTGCTCGACTCTCCGAGTCGAGAAGCGGTGCTAGTAGGGTCTCC
>JBBDLY010000288.1:0-1735 GCA_040878585.1 Pirellulales bacterium | reverse complement strand
GGAATTGACCGTTGCTCGACTCTCCGAGTCGAGAAGCGGTGCTAGTAGGGTCTCCTTCTGCAACTTCGTATGCTCGGCACTTGTGCGTGGGGCGGGCCGGGTTGGCACCGCTTGCCGACTCGGAGAGTCGGTCAACAGTCCGCTTCGGGTCCTAGTGGTTGCCATTCGGCATGAACGTCCGTACAATGACGGAATCGTTCCCTTGCCGCAATCTTCCGTTGGACCTCGATGTGGAGACTATATCATGAGTCTTCCCCGCCCGCTTCTTATTGCGATTCTGTTCGCCCTTGAGACCTGCTTGGCTACCGCCTCCGCCCGCAGCGAAGATGCCGTGGCGGGACATCCCCTCGTGGATGTGGTCGAGTCGGGCAAGGTGCGGATCTCGAATATCGAGAAGCGAATCCAGGACTACAGTTGCAAGCTGACTAAGCGGGAGCGGGTTGGGGGGGAGTTGCTAGGTCACGAGATCATCTACTGCCGCGTGAGACATAATCCGTATAGCGTGTATTTGTATTTCCTGGCTCCCGAGGAACGCAAAGGACAGCAGGCGGTTTACGTCGAGGGCCAGAACGACGACAAGCTACTGGCGCTGCCGGTTGGGGTGGCCGGGCGACTTGGCGTCTATACGCTCAAGCCGGACGGCTTTCTCGCCATGCAAGGCCAGCGTTATCCGATCACGGAAACCGGTTTCTTGAATCTAGCGCGGCGGCTGATCGAGGTGGGTGAAAAAGAAACGACCAATCCCAATACCAAGGTCCGGATTTACAAGAACGCCAAGGTCGACGGCCGCCCCTGCACCGTGACGGAGGTTGTCAACGCCGAGCGCGGCAGCGGCGATATTCCGTATCACAAGGCGCGCATTTTTGTGGACGACGAGTTGGATATTCCGGTACGATTTGAATCTTACGACTGGCCGGCAGAAGAAGGCGGCGAGCCGTTGCTGCTGGAGGAATACACGTATACGGACATCAAGCTGAATCCAAACTTCAAGGATAGCGACTTCGAGATTCGGCAGTAGTGCCGGTTGCCCATTCCTGAAACCTCTTGCTTAAACGAAATGGACTCGCTTTGCCGTCGCGGTATCTTGTTGGTGCGTGTTCTGCGGCCCTTTCTGGTGGCGTATCTGGTGGTGCTGCTGCTCATGGTCTGGTTTGAAGAACGGCTGATCTTCTTTCCCGCCCCCTACAACGCCGCCGACGCCGTCTGGCGTCCGGCGGGGCTGGAGTTCGAGGACGCCTGGTTCACCGCCGACGACGGCGCCAAACTGCATGGCTGGTACTGCCCGGTCGATGAGCCAGAGGCGGTAATTCTATTCGCCCACGGCAACGCCGGCCACTTGGCCTGGCGAGCCGAGGCAATCCGCAACTTGCAACGCGAGTTGCACTGCAGCGTATTGATCTTCGACTACCGTGGCTACGGACGTAGCGAGGGCGAGCCGAGCGAACGGGGAGTGCTGCGGGACGTCCGCGCCGCCCACGCCTGGCTGATCGAGCGCAGCGGGCGGCCGGCCGAAGAAATCGTATTGATGGGGCGTTCGCTCGGCGGCGGCGTGGTGCTCGATCTGGCCGCCGAAACGTCGGCCGCCGCAGTTGTGGTGGAGAGCACCTTCACCTCGCTGCCGGATGTGGCGGCAGTGCATTATCCCTGGCTGCCAGTCCGTACATTGATGCGCTCGCAACTAAACAATCTACAGCGGCTGGCCGAATACCAGGGACCGATCTTCTTTAGCCACGGC
>JBBDLY010000287.1:0-4091 GCA_040878585.1 Pirellulales bacterium | reverse complement strand
TAAAGTTAGGGTGCCATGCCCACGCGCAGTTTACGAAGCATGGGCATGTGAAGCGAGCAAGCGGGCATGCCCATGACTGGCAATTCGCAGAGTCAACGACTCATCGAGTGGTTACCCGATCTATTATTTCCAGTCGTGGGCATGGCACCTAACCTGAATTCCAGCAACGGAACCGTCTCAATTCCAAATCCACCCAGCGCCTGCCGGGGGAATGGCGTCGTCGCGGGTTTTGCTCAATTCGGAAACCTTTACATCCTTTTCCACAATGGGCCAAGGATTGACGTCCACGCCGCCGCTGGCGCTGACGATCCAGTTGCGCCCCCGTTTCACTGCGCTGGCTTGCGTCGGCACGGTCCGCGGCGGATTGTAGGCGGTTAGCAGGAGTTTATCCCCTTCGAGGATATACTCCATGTCAAATTGGGCAATCTCGGCCAAGTTGTGCTTGCGCATGATTGCGGCAATTACCGCCAAATCCATGCAGTTGCGAAGCATGCCAAAGGTGGCATCTTCCTTACACAATTCAGGATACTTCTCGGTAAACGTGTCGGCCCAATTCTTGGCCACCGGATTCGCCTTGCCCGTGGCGGTCCGCTCGCCTTCGGCGGTCACCAGTTCATCTTCCGTCATCGCTTGCACGCCCGGCCCGCGCAACTCGAACGCCAAGCCGTCCTCGCTGACGGCGATGGCGTCGTACTTCGGCGCCAGCCACCAGCGGGGCATCATTTGGCTGTTGCGGGGAGAACGAACCATGTTCAAGTAGCTCGACAAACCGCGGACCGGCGATTCCTGCAGGCCCATGGCGATCCGCTTCATCTGATAATCGGCGCCGACCAGCACCCTGGCGAAGCGGCACGTGTCCGACACCCCCTCCACGCTGATGATCTGCGGTCCCAGCAATTCCTCAATTTCCAGCAGCGTTTTCTCCGGGTTCGGCCCAAGACCATCCCGTTGCTTCGCTTTCTCGGCCAGGAAGGCGCGTAGCTTTTGGATGCCCTCCGGACGCGGATCAATCGAACAACTAATCGGCTGCGGCTGCGGGGCAAAGGCGGAACGCATCGCCACGATCAAATCTTCCAGATGCAGCACCGGAAGGCCGGTCGTCTCGCCGACGGTCTCCGCACGATCGTTGACCACCCACCCCTCGGCTGGGCCGGCAATGACGATGTCGTTGTCGTCCGGATAAACGAACACGTATTGCACGCGCTGCAAACCGCCGAGATAGAGCAGTTCCTGAGGCAATTCCTCGATCGAGGTTTCCTGATGGCGCTTGACGTCGGCAAATAGCTGCTTGAGAGAAATCTTGCGCATCGGGGCCTCGGCCTTAAGCTGATCGGCGATCGGCTCAAGGGCCTTCCGTCGGGCTTCGACCACGTCGTTCAGTAGCTCTTTGCTCGGCTCCAACGCGTGCAGTACGCCTTCGGCATCGATCAACACCCCGCCCACGTCGCGGCGATTCTGCTCGTGAAACATGAACCCGGCTTCCGCGGGCAAAATCGACAGTGTCAACAACGCTGTAATGATCGCCGCGGCTAAGGCGCCGCATGACTTGCGAACCAGCATGGCCTCGGTCAAACGCATGAGAATTCTCCTGACTTGATTCGTTCCGCTCGCCGACAGTAATCGGCCAGTGGCGGAAGAAGAGGGTCCGCCACGGCAGATTGGCGATTTGCTAGCGCTGCTGTGGCGCAAAACATCCCCTGCCGAGCGGTTCTTAATGTTCCAGCCCTTAGATTACTTGAAACACGCCCAACTTGCAATAAAAGTGTCCGCCCGAGGGTTCTGCGGAAATTCAATGGTAAACTTAACTTATGGGCAGGCTTGGTTGCCCGGCGGGGCTGCCTCTCGGGTTGCATGGGTACTCCACCGAGCGGTATGGTGGAGGGGACGCCCGCGGCGGGCAGGTCTTGGCGACCTGTCCAGGGGGCCGGTGGACCATTTCGTTAGCGCCACGGCGTTCGCACGGTCAGAGGACCGACAGACTCCACGAGACGGCGCCGGTGTGGGTCGGATAATCATTCTTTCATGCTAGCCTATCTTGTCATTCGCGAAGGCTCGAAATGGACCGACGTCTACCGGCTCGTCCCCGGCGAATCGGTCACCATCGGCCGCGCTCCGACCAACCACATCGTGACCAAGGACGAGCGGTGTAGCCGGCACCACGCGGAAATTTTCCTCAATGAAGACCAATGGACCCTCCGCGACCTCGAGAGCCGCAACGGCACAGCGATCGGCGACAAGACGGTGCGCGGCGACTACGGGCTGCAACCGAGCGACGTGATTCGAATCGGTCAGACGCAGTTGAAATTTGTCGTCGATCTTTCCACCGTATTTCCCGACAGCAGCAGCATTACCCGCCGCAACGGGAACGAGGGGGATGACGAAGCGACCGTCACCACCGGCGGCTGGGCGACCGACGACTCCAGCGTGCTGGCGGTCGAGGAACCGACCAAGATCACCCACCGCACCGACCAGACCAAGTTCCTGATTCCGCGCGACCCGAGCGACGGGGACTCCGCCGTGCCCAAGGTGGGCCGCGCAGCGACCACCCTTTGTCGGTTGGCGTTTGAGTTGGCCAAGGCGACCGACGTCAACCAAATCACCGAAACGGCGCTGGCCGGCATGTGCGAGGCGACGCAAGTCGACTCCGGCGGCGTGCTACTGTTGCCAAGCGATTTTCGCGGCGAAGCGACCGGCGCTTCGCTGGAACTGATCGCTTCGCGGACCCAGGCGGAGCATCGCTACCATCGCGTGTCGAACTTTCTGGCAACCACGGTGATGCTCGACGGCGAGGCGGTCCTGGCCCGCAACGTGATGGACGACAGCGTACTAGGGGGCCGCGACAGCCAGGGAGACATCCTGGCCAGCAGCGTGATCGTGGCACCCATCCGCCGGGGCCGCAAGATTCTCGGTCTGGTGCATCTCTACTCGACCACCGAAGAAGCCGTACCCGATCAGGACGATCTGGAGTTCACCCTGGCCGTGGCCGATACGGTTGCGGTGGCGCTCGACAATCTCAACCGCCGCATGCAACTGACCGACGACCTGAATCACATCCGCGTCGAGGCGCAGCAGCTTCGCCAGCGGCTGGGAGTGACCAGTGAGATTATTGGCGGCAGCTCCGCCATGGCCAAGGTGCATCAAGAGATCGAACGAGCCGCCCCCAGCCGCGCCACCGTGCTGATCCGTGGCGAAAGCGGCGTCGGCAAGGAACTGGTCGCTCGCGGCGTCCACTTCGCCAGCCCCCGCGGCAAGGGGCCGTTTGTCTGTCTCAACTGCGCGGCCTTGTCGGAGACGCTGCTGGAAAGCGAGCTGTTCGGCCACGAGCGGGGCGCCTTTACCGGTGCCACCGACCGCAAGATCGGCAAGTTCGAGGCGGCCGACAAGGGGACTTTGATGCTCGACGAAATCGGCGAGATGAGCCAATCGATCCAGGCCAAGTTCCTCCGCGTGCTGGAAGGACATCCGTTCGAACGGATCGGCGGCGCCAAGCCGATCAAAGTCGACGTGCGCGTGATCGCCGCCACCAATCGCGACTTAGAAAAAGACGTGGCCGAAGGGGCCTTCCGTCGCGACCTGTATTTCCGCCTGCACGTGGTCGAAATTGTCGTCCCCGGCCTCCGCAAACGGCCGGAGGACGTCCCCGACCTGGCGCACTTCTTTCTGCATCGCTTCAACGAGGAAACCGGCCGTCGAATCAAGGGCTTTCGCATGGAGGCGCTCAACGCGCTGAAGCTATACCGCTGGCCGGGCAACGTGCGGGAACTGAAAAATGTGATCGAGCGGGCCGTGGTGCTGGCGCGGGGAGACATGATCGAACTGGACGATTTAACGCTATCGAACCTGGCCACCGCCGGCGATTCGGTCGACGTCAGCGCCGTAAGTGGCCGGGACGACGACGAGCTAATTAGTTTGGCCGAAATGGAGCGGCGGCATATCCTGCACGTGCTCAACAACACCGAGTGGAACAAGAGCCGCACGGCCCAAATCCTGGGCATCGAACGCTCGACGCTCGATCGAAAGATTCGTCGGTACGACTTGCGTAGCGAGTCGCCGGGGCGCGAGTGAGGTACGACATGAAAGTATCAGCTTCT
>JBBDLY010000286.1:0-4092 GCA_040878585.1 Pirellulales bacterium | reverse complement strand
CCGAAGCCGAAGCTGTTGCTCATGGCCACTCGCACGATCCGCTCGCGGGCTTCGTTGGGCGTGTAGTCCAGGTCGCACTTGGGGTCGGGCGTGTGGTAGTTGATGGTTGGCGGGATCGCCCCATCGCGGATCGCCAGGCAGCAGAAGATCAGCTCCACGCCGCCGCTGGCACCGAGCAGGTGACCCAGTTGGCTCTTGGTGCTGGAGACCGAAAGCTTGTAGGCGTGATCTTCGAACACGCGTTTGATGGCCGTCGACTCGGCCGCGTCCCCCAGCGGCGTGCTGGTGCCGTGGGCGTTGATGTAGTCGACCTGATCCGGCTCGATGCCGGCGCTGCGCAAGGCTTGCGACATGGCGCGGGCTGCGCCGGTGCCGGCTTCGTCGGGCTGGGTGATATGGTTGCCGTCGGCACTGGCCCCGTAGCCGATCAGTTCGGCGTAGATCTTCGCGCCGCGGGCCTTGGCGTGCTCGTACTCCTCGAACACCATGATGCCCGCGCCTTCGGAGAGGACGAACCCGTCGCGATCGGCGTCGAACGGTCGGCTCGCCTCGGCAGGCGAGTCTTCCCGCATCGAGAGCGCCCGCATGTTGGCAAAGCCGCTGATGCCCATCGGCGTGATGGCCGCCTCGGTGCCGCCGGTGATCATTACGTCGGCGTCGTCGAGCAGGATCGTGCGGTAGGCGTCGCCAATGGCGTTGGTCGCGCTGGCGCAGGCGGTGGCAACCGCCGCGTTCGGTCCACGCAGGTGGAACTGAATACTCAAGTGCCCGCTGGCGGCGTTGACCATCAGCTTGGGAATGGTGAACGCGCTGACGCGCTCGGGGCCTTTGGTGAGCAGGCGGGTGATCTGCGTTTCGATCTCGTTGAGCCCGCCGATGCCGGAACCGAGAATCACACCGCAGCGGTAGGGATCCTCTTTCTCGAAGTCGATGCCGCTGTCTCGTACGGCGTCGATGCCGGCGACCAGCGCGAACTGCGTAAAGCGATCGAGCCGATTGGCTTCTTTCGGAGAGACGTAGTCTCCGGTCGACCAATCAGTTATATCACCGCCGAAGTGTACCTTGAACTTCTCGGTATCGAACAGAGTAAGTTTGTGGATACCGCTTTCGCCAGCGAGCACTCGCTGCCAAAGGTCTTCGACCTTTTGGCTCAAAGAGGTAACCGCGCCCAGACCGGTTACTACGACGCGCCGTTTCATTCCGTGCCCTACGAACCTGGGGTATGCTGTTCAATGAAGCCGACGGCCTCACCGATCGTTTGAATCTTTTCCGCGGCGTCGTCTGGAATGTTGATATCGAACTCTTCTTCCAGCTCCATCACCAATTCGACGGTGTCGAGCGAATCGGCGCCGAGATCGTTGACGAAGTGCGTATCCGCGGTGATTTTGTCTTTGTCTGCGCCGAGTTGCTCGGCCACGATGTCGATCACACGCTCTTGAACTGAGGCCACCTTGAACATCCTCCAATAAACCCCGGGCTTTGCGGCACGTCCGTGGCGCCAAGCCTGTATTTGAATTGCAAAAATTTTACGCCAACCGAGCGTTGCGAAAGCATATCAAGATAGAGAGTCTTCGCAAGCCCAACAAGATATACCTAGTTTTTCACGGTCTGTAAATACGTGATCTGCCTACCGCAAGTCTCGAACTGAAAACAGGTTGCGGTCCATTTGGCCGCCGAAAGTCTGTTTTACCCCGTTTAACAAGTCATTCCGCCGTCGAGTGTGAGTGTTTGCCCGGTCAGATACGCGGCCGCGTCGCTGCCGACGAATAAGACTAAATCCGCCACTTCCTCCGGTTTGCCCAGTCGGCGGGCGGGAATCCGCTTCTTCGCTTCGGCCAGCACCGCGTCGCCGACGCGGGCCGACATCTCGCTTTCGATGAACCCCGGTGCGATGGCGTTGACGGTGATGTTCCGCTTGGCCAGTTCGCGAGCCACCGTGCGGGTGAAGCCGATTACCCCCGCTTTGGAGGCCGAGTAGTTCGACTGCCCCGGATTGCCCATCAGTCCCGAGACGCTGGAGATGTTGATAATCCGCCCGTACCGTTGCTGCATCATCGGCCGGGTGGCCGCCCGAGTGAACAGGAAGGTGCCGCGGAGGTTGGTAGCGATCACCGCGTCCCAGTCGTCGTCTTCCATCCGCGGAATCAGCGTATCACGGGTGATGCCGGCGTTGTTGACCAGGATATCGAGCCGCTCCCACTTGGCGAGTACCTCTTCGGTGGCCGCGTCGACGCTTTCCCGCTTGGTCACGTCGCAGCTTATGGCGACCGCAGCACCGCCGTCCGACTCGATCTGCTTGACCGTCTCGGCCAGCTTCTCCGCGTTGCGGGCGATGCAAGCCACCTTCGCGCCGGCCGCGGCCAAGCGAATGGCGATCGCCTGGCCCAAGCCTTGCGAGGCGCCGGTGACTAAGGCAACTTTGCCGTTAAGATCGATGTTCATGGTTGCTTTCCTTAATACAAGCTCGACGCGCCAGCGAGTGGGTTCGCCCTGTGATCGGCTCTGCGCACCCGCTGGTGTTTCGTGCTCGTGTTGGTGATCTTTTTATTCTGGAAGGCGGCTGCGCCGATCTGCTCGCTTGCTCTGCGAGTTTATGTTGGGAATTGTTCTTTATGGCAAAAACCGTCAACTAGGCAATATCTGTTGTCGTGCTGACCCACTCGCTGGCGCGTCGAGCTTGTATTATTCCCACTCGCTTGCGCGTCGAGCTTGTATTATTCCCACTCGCTGGCGCATCGTGCTGGTACTAGCCCATCACTCCATGGCAAGGGGTTTTGCGGTTGATTCGTTTCATCAGTCCTCGCAGCACGCGGCCCGGGCCGACTTCGTAGTATTCGTCAAAGCCGCGATCGAGCAAATACCGCATCGAGTCTTCCCATCGCACCGGGCTGACTACCTGACGGACCAGCAGTTCGCGAATTTCCTCGGGGTCGTCGTGCGGGCGGCCGTCGACGTTGGAGACGACCGGAATCGCCGGCTTGTGCAGCTCGACATCGGCCAGGGCGGCGGCGAGCTTCTCGACGGCCGACTCCATAATGGGTGTGTGGAACGCGCCAGCCACCGCCAGCGGCACGGCCTTCATCGCGCCGGCCCCTTCCGCCAAGTCGGCCGCGCGTTCGCAGGCGGCAATGGTGCCGCTGATCGCAATGTTGCCGGGGCAGAGCAGGTTGGCTACTTGCAGCACTTCGCCGTCGCGGGCCTGCTCGCACAAGGCTTCGACCGCCTCGCGATCGAGTCCCAGGATGCTGACCATGCCGCTGGGAGTGGCGTCGGCGGCTTCCTGCATTGCCTGGCCGCGCTGTTGGACCAACCGCAGGCCGCTCTCGAAGTCGAGCACGCCGGCAAACACCATGGCCGTGTATTCGCCCAGGCTCAGCCCAGCGGCGGCCTCGCAGGAGAGCACCACCTCGGGCGACTCGGCCCGCAGCGACTCCAGGGCCGCCAGGCTGGTTACGAACAGCGCCGGCTGACTGTGAACCGTGCTGTCGAGTTCCTCGGCGGGGCCTTCAAAACAGAGCTTGGCCAGATCGTAGCCGAGAATGCCGCTCGCCCGTTCGTACAGCGCAGCAACCGCCGGCAAGCGTTCGGCAAGGTCGCGACCCATGCCGACCGTTTGTGCTCCTTGGCCGGGAAACAAAAAAGCGATCTTGCTCAACGCGCAGGCTCCGGAAGAGCGGGGGCGATTAGTCGGCGATTTCGACCACTTCGCGGCCCATGTAGTGGCCGCATGAAGGGCATACGGTGTGCGTCGGAATAGCGGTGCTGCATCGCGCGCAGCTCATTAGTTGCTTTGGCTTCTTGTGGTCATGCGCTCGGCGACTGCCGGACCGGGCGTTGGACGTTTTTCGTTTGGGAACAGCCATCGGAGTGGTCTCGCTGTGATTTGGGGCGGCGAATTGGGTCGGTGGTTTGCGTGGGTGCCGCGGCGGACGGCACTGAACGCGAGGCTCTCCGCCGTGTCGGAACAGTGCGCGCGACGGACACAACGGCCCCCTTGGCGGGCGCATCGCCGTGAAGCAAACAGATCATCGTAAAACGACCGCCAAGGGGTGTCAAGCGGAGGTAAGTCGCTTTCAGGGACCATTTTGGCGA
>JBBDLY010000285.1:0-4100 GCA_040878585.1 Pirellulales bacterium | reverse complement strand
GTTTTCTTCGTTTCCTCCTGTTCCAACGGCTCTGGCAGACCCTTAAAGCCCTGGGTGTTAGACGCGTCCGGTGTTCAACGTGTCGATCAACTGCCGCAGCCGCCCCAGGTTCCGCCGGTTGAACTGAAATACCAATCGCGGCTTTCCGGCCAGATAGGGTTCGTCCTCTTCCTCGCCAAGCGCCTCGCGCTGGGCGAACTTGCCTTTCTTGAGGATGTCGGCGTATTCGTCGTTGATCGCCGCGAGCAACTCTTCGCTGATGGGTTCGTTCAGCCGAAACACCAGCTTGTTTCGCACGAACCGCATGCCGTGGTAGACTCGATAAAAATCGAGCGTCTCGGCGACCGCCTCCGCCACGTCGGTGGTGACCTTGTACAGCGATAGATCCTCCGCGCTGATCATGCCGTTGCCCAGCAGTTGCTTGCGGACGTAGGCGTCGAAGTCGCGCCAGTAACTTTCTCCCTCGGCCTCCAGAAATACCACCGGTACCGGATCGCGCTTGCCCGTTTGCAGCAGCGTGAGCACTTCCAGCCCTTCGTCGAGCGTGCCGAAGCCGCCGCGCAACAGGCAGACGGCGTGGCATTCCTTCACGAACATCAGCTTGCGGGTGAAGAAATACTTCATATGCACCAGCTTCTCGTCGCCGGCGATGATCGGGTTGGCATACTGCTCGAACGGCAGCATGATGTTCAGTCCCATCGAGTGCTCGCGGCCGGCGCCGCGGTGGCCGGCCTCCATGATGCCGCTGGCCGCGCCCGTCACGATCAGCCAATGGTGCGCGGCCATCTGGCGGCCGAACTCGATGGCGAGTTGATAGGTGGGGTCGTCCGGCGGCGTCCGCGCGCTGCCGAATACCGTGACCTTGCGTCGGCCTCGATACGGCGTGAACACCTTGAACGCATACCGCAGCTCTCGCAACGTACGGCTGAGGATCTTCACGTCGCCACGGCTGGTGTCGTCTACCTCCAGCTTGTCGGCGTATTCTTTAATGGTGTCGATCAGATCCTTGATCCGCTCACGCCGCTCGACCGGATCGGTGGGCAGCCCCAATACGGCTTCCTCCAGCGGAGTGCTGGTCAGATCGTTGACAACATCATCGACGTCAACCGGTTCGTCCAACGGTTCATCGGCATCCGAGCGATTCATGTTTGGTCGAGTGGTTGAAGGATCGGTCAGCGGTCAGCGGCTGTGAAGAATCGTCATCGAACATCAGCCGGAGGGCGCTAGCCCCCGGTTAGCGCCGAAAAACCGGCCGCTAGCGCGGTGCGGCTGATGTTGTGGTGCCAACCCCGTGCGTGAATTCAATATTTTCACAGGCTCTCAGCGATCAGCAAGAGTTGAGCACGTCCATTACCTGAAACCTGAAACCTGAAACCTACACGTCGCAATTACTTCCGCCGCGGCATGGGAGCTTGTACTTGTTCGCGCCAGGCGACCAGGGCGTTGTGCAGCTTCTTGGCGACTTCCGGCTTGGCCTCCACGAGGTTGTTTTTCTCGCCGACGTCGTCCGCCAGATTATAAAGCTCCAGCGTGCCGTCCTCGAAGAACTCGATCAGCTTGTAGTTGCCCAACCGTATCGCACCAGCCGGAGTGGTCCGCCAGTCGCTGGTGCCATAGCCTTGCAGGTAGCCGGGAAAATGCCAAGTGAGCGCTTGTCGCTTGAGCCGGCCGGCGGCTGGGTCTTTGAGCAACGGTACGATGCTCTCGCCGTCGAGGGCGACGCCGGCCGGTGGCTCGACGCCGCACAGTTCCAGCAGCGTGGGATAAAAGTCAATGCTGGTTACCGGAACGTCGCAGGTTGCCCCGCGCGGCGTGCCGGAAGGATGGCGGATCAATAGCGGCACGCGAATGCCTCCTTCGTACAGCATGCCCTTGCCGCCTCGCAGCGGAAAGTTGTGCGTGATGTTGCTGGCTTGCGGCCCGTAACCTCCCAGGCCGCCGTTGTCAGAATAGAACACCACCCAGGTATTGTCCGCCAGATCGAGCCGCTGGAGCGTCTCCCATAGCCGGCCGACCGAGTCGTCGAGCGATTCGATCATGGCGGCGTAAGCCGCATTGTCGTGTCCGCGCCGCCCCGTCTTGTCCGCGTACTTCCGCGTAAGCGACGGTTTGGCTTGAATGGGCGTATGCACGGCGTAATGCGACATATAAAGAAAGAAGGGTTTGTCCCGATTGTCTTCGATGAACTGGATCGCTTCGTCCGTCAACCGATCGGTCAGATACTCGCCCCGCGGTCCGCTGTTTTCGAGTTGCGGATTGCGATAGGGGCTAAAATATCCACCCTGCGGCGAGCCGGAATGATTGCCGGCGATGTTGACATCGAAGCCTTGCTCTTGCGGTCCCGCCTCGCCCGGTGTGCCGAGATGCCATTTGCCGACATGGCAAGTCCGATAGCCGGCCCCCTGCAGCGCCTCGGCCAATGTGAAAAACTCGGTCGGCAAAGTAGTATCGTTGTCTGCGGGAATCAACTTGCGCCGGTCCGCGTTGCCGCGGGCGCCCGAGCCGACTGTATAGATCGGATTGTTCGGATACTGCCGGCCGCTCAGCAAGGCGGCTCGGGTCGGCGCGCAGTTCGGCGCATTGGTATAGGCGCTGGTAAATCGTACGCCGTCGCGGGCCAGCGCGTCGATGTGCGGCGTCTCGTAATACTCGCTTCCCATGCAGCCAAGATCAGCGTAGCCCAGGTCGTCCGCAAGTATTAGTACGATATTAGGTACACGGTCTGAATCGGCTTTTTCGCCTTTATTATCGGCATGTATTGACGAAACAGCCATGAAGCTGATAAGTATAAGTGTAGCAATTCTATGTAGTAAATAATCTGTTAACGCAGCGAGGCGTGTTCGGGGCTGGCGCATAGTGGACCTTTAGGCTGGTTTGGGTCGGATCTGTTGTTCGGCCGGTCTTTCCGTTTATTCAGTATCAGTTGCCGAGCGAGCCAGGTCAATCAATTCAGGGCAATCTGTTGGGAAACGAATTAGGAAGATATCAATGGGAAGGAAACGTAAAGCTCGGCGGCAGTCGCATGGATCGGCCTGGCATTGGAAGCAGACCGATTGCTGGTACTACACCATGCCGGGCACCAAGAAGCGAATGGCCCTGTTCGACGAAGATGGCGAGCGGATTCGGGGTAAGGAGAAAAAACACGCCGCGGAGATCGCGCTGGCCAAAGAGAAGCTTGCATGGGATGGAGACCAGGATAGCTCGATGGTCCATTACGGCGAATGGCTCGTGGCCCGTGTTTGCTCGGACTATATCCAGTACTGCGACCGTGGCTTGAACAATGGTTCGATCAGCAAGAGCCATTACGACAACACGGTCCGCTGGTTGAACGACCTTTGCTCCCATTGCGGCGCGATGAAGGTCGTGGAACTCAAGAAGGGGCACGTAACGACCTGGGTCGAGTCGCACAAGAGTTGGCATAGCACGGAAACGCATCGGGGCGTGATTTCGATTGTCCAGGCCGCGTTCAATCGCGCGGAAGAGATGTTTGGCATTGCCAATCCGCTGAAAGGCATGAAGAAACCGGCGCCCAAGCCGCGCCTTCAGTCGATCAACCCGGAGGATGAGCAAGTCCTCTACGACGCGACGGAACCTTGTTTTCGAAACTTCCTGTTTGCCGCCTTGCATACTGGTCTGCGGCCCTATTGTGAATTGGCGACGATCACAGCCGACGACGTGGAAGAAGCAGATCGAGGCATGATGTGGCGGGTCTATTCGTCCAAGACGAAGAAGACTCGCAAGATCCCGATCCGCCCGGAGGTGGCGGAGATCGCCCGCAAGCTGATGAAGTCGGCTCCAAGAGGGTCCGGCACCCCTCTGTTCCGCAACACGCAGGGACGACCTTGGAAGCGGATGACCGGCGTGGTTCGATTTCTTGGGCTGAAGGCAAAGTTGGGCTGGGACAAGGATCCGATCAAGTCGAAGTACTCGAGTTACACCTGTCGGCATACTTTCGCGCACCGAATGCTCAGCGGCTATTGGACTGGCGGAGTCGGCTGTTCGATCGAAACGCTGGCGGAGTTGATGGGCGACACCCCAAAAGTCGCCTTCGATCATTACGGCAAGGAATGGGGACAGCATTACCAAGACCCCCTCTGGGC
>JBBDLY010000284.1:0-4103 GCA_040878585.1 Pirellulales bacterium | reverse complement strand
AAGCGTGGCGAGAGCTGCGCCAGCGCGAATAAAAGCCGCGCCCGCCGGGGAATGACCAGTTCCGCTTGCCGGCGTTCGCAGGCGGCGAGGATCTTCTCGGCCAATCGCACCGGATCGATGCCACTTAGCCGAACGCCGCCGCCGGGCCGCGCCGCCGCCGGGGGAAGGCCGTTCGCCTCCGCGTCGTAGCGACTGCCGGCGTCGCCGCGCCGGATCGGCCCCGGACAGACCAACAGGGTGTGGAGGCCCTGTTCCCGCAGTTCCAGACGAAGTTGCTGCGAATAGGCGGCCAGCGGGAATTTGCTGGCCGGATAGCCGCCAATGAACCGCGACGCCCCCTTGGCCGCCAGCGACCCCATATTGATCACGTGGCCGTGCGATTCCAGCAGCAGCGGCAGAGCCGCGTGCGTGCAGGCCACCGTGGCCAAGAAGTTTAATTCGAGTAAATCGCGAAACTCGTCGACCGTGGTGTTCCTCACTTCCCCTCGGGCGCTCTTGCCGGCAATGTTCGCCAACACGTCCAGCCGGCCGAACCCTTCGGCAACCCGAGCAAACAGCGACTTGATCTCCTCGGCCCGGGTGATGTCGGCAGGCAGGGCCGTCGCCCGTCCTCCTCGTTCGCTCAAGTCGGCCGCGGCCTCGTTAAGCTTGCCGACATCGCGCGCGACGAGAATCACCTGGCAGCCGCGTTCGGCGAACTGCCTGGCAAGCACGCGGCCGAAACCGGCCGAAGCGCCCGTGACGAGGACGATCTTGTTTTGCCAATAGTTCATGAGTTTCTCTCAATACAAGCTCGAAGCGCAAGCGAGTGGGTCGGCGATACGGATGATTCTGTGTTTTCGAACTGGCATAAACTCTCGCTGCGCATACCCACGCGCTGGCGCTTCGAGCTTGTATCTACAGCGGCTCAAACGATTCTACCCGCCACCCGCTGTTGAGCGGATCGGGATCGACGCTCCGCAGGTAGTACCGCGGGTAACCGTACTGCGTGTCGAACTGCGCTCGCAGCGTGACATTCGCTCCTTCCGACGCACCAAACGCACCACGCGGATCGGCCGAGCCGGCCAGTTCGTGCTCCAGGGTCTCGAACATCCCCTGCACCGTCCAGTAGCTCCATACGCGGCGGGGAAAATCGGCCGAGCCATTGAGAACAAACGCGACGGGCTGGCGATCGCGGACTTCGATCGTGACGGCGTCGGTCCGATTGCCCAATTTGTGCAGTTGCATGCGGTAGCTGTCTGGACCATGCTGTTCCCAGCGAAGGAGCGCCTCCTGCAACCGTGCGTCCGTCAGACGGGGCGTGCGATCGCGAAGGACGAACACCAGCACCGTGGCGGTCGCCAGGAACGAAACGCCGAGGATCAACGCGAACAACGCTGCGCGGCGGCTCAACGAACTCCGCGATCCGGCGGACCGAGTCGCGACCGGTTGGTCGCTAGCCGGCGGGGTGCTGGTCTCGGGATCCGGTTCCGCTTGACCGTCGCTGATGGAGATCATGGTCCACTCCCGTTGACTTCTTGCACGAACTCGACCACGACCGGCAAGTGATCCGAAACGAACCGGCCACCCCGGCGGGCGTCGACGATCTGGAACCGCGCCGTCCGCCACGGGCCCCGATAGAAGACAAAATCGATGCGAGCACCGGGCATAATCTTCGCGAAGCCGTTCCAAGTGGAATCCGGCCCGAGCGGTTCTTCAGCCAGCGTTCGTGTGTCGGCGAACCCGCCGCAGTCGTCCGTCAGCCACTGGTAAGGGGGCGAACCGGGCCGGAAGTTGAAATCGCCCATCAAAACGACCGGCAGATCGGTGGTGAGTTTTTCGCGAAGCAGCTTAGCACTTTGCAGCCGGGCTTGCTCGCCGCGGTGGTCGAAGTGCGTGTTGGCGATCTGGAGTGTGTCGTCCGCCAGTTTGTCATGCAACTGTACCAGCGTGGCGATTCGCTCGTGCGCGGCGTCCCACCCGCGGCTCGGTTTCTCGGGTGTTTCGGAAAGCCACACTGTTTGCTGCAACTTCACGTCGAATCGATCCCGGCGATAGAAGATCGGAGCGTACTCGCCCGCCTGCTTGCCGTCGTCGCGGCCGACGCCGACATAGTCGAAGTCGGGTAATTCTTCTTGCAAGTCCGCAAGTTGCGTTTTCAGAACCTCCTGAAAACCAATCACGTCGGCGCCGCTGTCGCGAACCGTCTTGCCGACCGCCTCCTTGCGAAACGGCCAGGCGTCGAGGCCGTCTGCGGCAGTGGCGTAGCGGACGTTGAAGGTCATGACCGTCAGCGATTTGGCCGCCATTGGACGATCCGTTTCTACCCCGGCAGACTGCTGTGTATTGGCCCCCACCCAGAGAATGGCGAGCAAAATTGCCGGAAGCCGAAATCCGGCTCGCGACCGGCTGAGACAACAGGGCGAAATTGACGTGGTTTGTAGAGGAAATAGCTTACGTATTTGCATTTCACACCCCGTTGTGATAAACGAACTTCTCGCTTACTCTACCCGAACGGGGCCGTCGTGTCACATGGCTGGACTTTCAGCCGTGCCCGACGGTTGCGGTTTCATCTGCTGCACGAGCCGGCCCCCGGCCCTTTGGGAACGAAGTTCATGATATTTCCCCACGCAAGAACAAGCCATGAGTGAGAATCCGAGCATCCACGACCATGCGCGAACCAAGATCGTCGCCACGGTCGGCCCCGCCAGCCGATCGCGGCCGATGCTGATCAAGCTGGTCCACGCCGGCGTGAATGTGTTTCGCCTCAACATGGCCCATGGCTCACACGAAGAGCATACGGAAGTCGTCAACACGATTCGCGAGGTAAGCGAGGAACTGCGCCGACCGATTGCCATCCTGGCCGATCTGGCCGGACCGAAGATTCGCCTGGGCGAACTGCCCGGCGGAATGATCGAATGCACCGCCGGCGAGGAGTTTCGCTTCGTGCGGGGGACGGTCGAAGAAGGGGAGGTCTGCCGGCCGGGCGAGTTGCTCACCACCTATGCGCCGCTGATCGACGAGTTGGCCGTGGGCGATCGGGTGATGCTCGCCGACGCCGCCGTCGGCCTGATCGTGCAGGAAAAGACCGCCGACTACGCCAAGTGCGCCGTCGTGCAACCGGGCGTGATCCGTAGCCGCCAAGGGGTCAATCTGCCGGGCGTCAAGCTGAGCGTGCCGGCGATGGACGCCGAGGATCGCCGCAGCGCCCAATGGGCGGCCCAGTATGAAATCGACTATCTCAGTCTCAGCTTCGTCCGCCATCCCAAGGATGTGCTGGAGCTGAAGCAGATGCTGTATGACTGGGGCTCCTACGCCAAAGTGGTCGCCAAGATCGAAAAGCCCGAAGCGCTTCTGCATCTGGTCGAGATTGTCAAGGCGGCCGACGCCGTGATGGTCGCTCGCGGCGACCTGGGCGTGGAGATCGACGTGGCCGAGATGCCGCTGGCGCAAAAGCGGATTATCAAAATCTGCAACGAACACCAGAAGCCGGTGATCATCGCCACGCAGATGCTCGACAGCATGCAGCACTCGCGACTACCGACCCGCGCCGAGGTGACGGATGTGGCCAACGCCATCCTCGACGGCGCCGACGCCTGCATGCTGTCGGGCGAGACGGCCATCGGCAACTATCCCGTCGAGACAGTTGCCATGATGCGTCGCATCGCCAAGGCGACCGAGGAGCAGTTCCGCGAATTGCCTCCTCCGCCGGAACCGTCGTTGCCGCCGACCGGGGTCCGCAAGATCACGCAGGCGATTGTCTACGGCGCCGGCAAGGTGATGCGCAGCATCGACGTGAAGCTGGTATTCGTCGTCAGCCGCCGCGGCGGCACGGCGTTGGCGCTCTCCAAGCGACGCATCCTCACGCCCACCGTCGGCATCAGCGAGAGCGAACGAGTGCTGCGACAGATGTGCCTTTATTGGGGCGTGCATCCGATCAAGGGCGCGCCGACCCGCGAACGCAAGAAGCTACTGGACTTCATCGACCACTGGGGAGTCGGCACCGGCTACGTGCAGCCGGACGACCTGGTGGTAATCATCACCGGCACCGGCGACGGCCAAGAGGCGCACAACGGCCTGGAAGTGCATCGAGTGTGAGCAGCCAATACCAGCACGCAGCGCAA
>JBBDLY010000283.1:0-4154 GCA_040878585.1 Pirellulales bacterium | reverse complement strand
CTCCGGAGGGATTGCCATCGTTCGTCATTCGTAATTCGTCATTCCTTCGTCATTCGGATTTCGACATTCGTCATTATTCCGCTACCGTCTCCCACGGCGGGCTACATATCCCCTTCTTCCAACGCGGCGACAAACGGTAGGTTCCGATAGGCGTCGGCATAGTCGAGTCCGTATCCCACTACGAATGCATCGGGGATGCGAAACACCACATGCTCCGGCTCCAGCGCCACTTGCTGGCGGCCCTGCTTGCGGAGCAGCACCGCCGACCGGATCGAGAGGGCGCCGCGGTCGCGCATCCGGTCGACCACTTCCGAAAGCGTGCGGCCGGTGTCGAAGATGTCGTCGAGCAGCAGCACATGGCGATCGGTCACATCGGGCAGTTTTTCCAAATTCAGCAGCAACTCGCCCGGCTCGGTCGCAGTACCCCGATAGCTGCTAGCCTGGATCAACCCCACTTTGATCGGCAGGTCGACCCGGCGGATCACGTCGGCCAGCAGCACGATACTGCCGGTCAGGATGCCAACAATTGTGAGCGGCTCGTCGCGGTAGTGGGCGGCGATCTCGGCGGCCAGGCGGTCGACGCCCGCGGAGAGTTCTTCGGCGGTGAGTAACGTTTTCAAGGTGCGATTGCTGTATGTTGTAGGGGGAGTGGTGGAAGCGCTGCCAAGTGCAACACCCCACAAGCAACATACAACATAGCAGATTCGACATACAACATCCGATGTGGACTGAAGTTACGATCGCCGATCATCCGGCCGACCTGTTTGAACCGTCCAAGCCGAGTGAACATGGCTACGTGGCGCTGTACTTGCACGGCGTGCATGGGGGACGGTTGGTCGACAAGCGGCCGTTCATCGAGCAGTTCGAACGGCACGGTCTGCGAGTGATCGCCCCACACACGGGACCGTGCTATTGGGCCGATCGTGTCTGTCCGGCATTCGATCCCCGGCTCACTCCGCAACGGCACGTGCTGGACAACATCATGCCGGAAATCGAGCGGCGGTGGGGCGTGCGGCCGCCACGGATTGGACTGTTCGGCACCAGCATGGGAGGGCAGGGGGCGCTGCGGCTGGCGTTCAAGCACCCCGATGCGTTCCCGGTGGTGGCGGGCATCGCGCCGGCAATCGACTATCAGATCCGGTTCGACCAGGGGGCGGAATGGGCCATGCTTCCGCAGATGTACACCGATGCCGACGACTGCCGGCAGGACACCGCCACCTTGCACGTCCACCCGCTCAACTGGCCGCGCAACACGTTTTTTTGCTGCGATCCGGCCGATCGACTGTGGTTCGAGAGCGCCGAGCGGCTGCACATGAAGATGTCCGCCTTGGGCGTGCCACATGAATGGGATCTGGAAACAACCGCCGGCGGCCACGGATTCGCCTACTACAACGCGATGGCCGAAAAGACGATCGGTTGGCTGTTCGCAGCACTGGAAAAAGAACGGCGGAGAAGCTGATAGCCGAATTAGATTGACAATCCAACTGTCGGCTGACGTATAATGGCGATATGACTACCGCTCACGAAATCACCGCATTTGAGCGCGGAATTGAATCGGTTCTGCAAGTGGTTCTGTCTGAAAAGGCCGAACAAGTAGTGAGTTTGCAAGCTGATACGAATTTACAAAAACGCATCGAAGAACTCGCGTCAAAGTCGACGGAGGGGACGTTGACCAACGAGGAAATGGCTGAATATCAAGGGTACGTTCGGGCCAATAAGTTCGTTGCGATCCTGCAGCGTCAGGCTCGACGCATGCTGCAGTCCAAGCCGTGAGTGTCACGACTGCGGTCAAGAAGCTCGTTCGTGAGCGTGCGGGAGATGCGTGCGAATACTGTGGATTGCTTCAATCGGAATCCCCCCTCGCAAAGCTACATGTCGAACACATTGTTCCAATAAAGCATGGCGGCGACGACCTTGAGTCTAATCTAGCTCTGGCTTGTATTGACTGCAATCTTCACAAAGGCCCTAATCTAACTGGTCTTGATCCGGCATCTGGGAGGATAACCAGGTTGTTTCATCCAAGACGGCAGGCTTGGACGGATCACTTCTACTTCGAGGGGATCAGGATCGTGGGACGCACTGCAGTGGGACGCACGACCATTGAAGTGCTCTGCCTGAATTCCGAGGAGCGCTTGGAATTGCGATGCTAGCCGTCCGCAGGGGGCCATGAAAGAGGCCATGGGAAGCCCTTCCCCCGCTTCCACGGAACACGTATACTAAGTGTCTTGTAAACTCCAGATCCATCCCCAGCTATCGAGTCCGAGTCATGCCAAAACAGAAGACACACAAAGGGACCAAGAAGCGGTTCCGCCTGACCGCCACGGGCAAGGTCAAGCATCGCCAGTCGGGCACCAGCCACTTGGCGGCTCGCATGTCGCACAAGCGCAAGCGAAATCTCCGCGGCACGACCGTGCTGGCCGAGGCTTCGAGCAAGGGCATCCGCGCGGCGCTGGCCCACAACAGCTACTAAGTCCAACCGTGAATGTGGCTTCCAGCCGCAGTCCGGGTGACCGTGGCTTCCAGCCGCGGTTCGCGTGATTGTGGCTTCCAGCCGCAAACCAAGAAAACATCGGCGGCTGGAAGCCGCCACCACTTTACCCGGCTTCGGGCAGTAACGCTTCTCATCGGTTGAATCGAGAAGGGCCTCGCAGAGCCAAAAAATTGAAAGGTTTTATCCATGCGTACCACCAAAGGCGCAGCGCGCAATAGGGCGAAGAATCGCCTCTTCAAAAAGGTCAAGGGCTACGTCGGCGGACGGCGCAAGCTGCTTCGCACCGCCAAGGAAACGCTGATCCGGGCGGAAGTCTACGCCACGCGAGACCGCCGCACGCGGAAGCGCGAATTCCGCAAGCTGTGGATCATCCGCATCAACGCCGCCTGCCGCGAACGGGGGCTGCGATACAGCGAGTTCATCCACGGCCTCAACAAGGCCGAAATCAACCTCGACCGCAAGACGCTCGCCGAGATGGCCGTTAGCGATCCGGCCGGGTTTGACGCGGTGGTCGAGCAAGCCAAGGCGGCTATCGCTTAGCGTTTGTCGTAGGAATCCGATCCCGCGCACAGCGTCCGTCGATGCTGCACGCCCATTGGTTGCCGCATCCAGGACTTAACCGCTTGTCCGAGGAGATTCGCCGTGGCGCTGAAGGAATATCTCGCCAAGCTTCAGCAACTTCGCCAGGAGGCGGCCGAAAGCTTTTCGGCGGTCTGCGACGAGGAGGCGCTGGAGGCCGCGCGGATTCGCTTTCTTGGCGCCAAGCAAGGCTTGCTCAAGGACGCCCAAAAGGGGATGGGGGGCGTCGAAAAGGGGGACAAGCCGGCCGCAGGCAAGCAGTTCAACGAGACCAAGCAGGCCATCGAAGCGGCCTTTGCCACGGCCCAGCAGCGAATCGACGAGGCCGCCGACGCGGGCAGCTCCGACGAGTCGTTCGATCCCACGCTGCCGGGCGTCCGTCGCCGTCTGGGCCACGTCCATCCGCTGACGCAAACCATCGAGGAACTCAAGGACTTGATGGGCCGGCTGGGATTCAGCGTCACCGAAGGCCCCGAGGTCGAGGACGACTGGCACAACTTCGAGGCGCTCAACATTCCGCTTTCGCACCCGGCCCGCGACCCGCTCGATAATTTTTACCTTGCCGCGGCCAACAAGACGGCGGACGAATCGCCCAAGCTGCTCCGCAGCCAGACCAGCACGGTGCAGATTCGCGTGATGGAGCAAACCGCGCCGCCGGTGCGGATCGTGTCGCTCGGCCGGGTTTATCGCCCCGACACGCCCGATGCAACGCATTATCCCATGTTCCACCAGGTGGAAGGCCTGTACGTCGACCGGGGCGTGACCATGGCCGACTTGAAGACCGTTCTGCGGCTGTTCGCGACCAGCTACTTAGGGCACGACGTCCATATCCGCTTCCGCCCCTCGTTCTTCCCCTTCACCGAACCGAGCGTCGAGGCCGACTTTCACTGGGACGACAAGTGGATCGAGTTCGGCGGTGCCGGCATGGTCGACCCCAACGTGCTGAAGGCGGTCGGCTACGACCCGGAGGAAGTAACCGGCTTCGCCTTCGGGCTAGGCGTGGAACGGCTCTGCGCCCGCCGGCACGGCGTGACGGATATTCGCGAGTTCTATAAGAACGACGTGCGGTTCTTGGAGCAGTTTT
>JBBDLY010000282.1:0-4169 GCA_040878585.1 Pirellulales bacterium | reverse complement strand
GGGCGCTAGCCCCCGGTTGGCGCCGAAAAACCGGCCGCTAGCGCGGTGCGGCTGATGTTGGGGTGGCAACCCCAATGCCGATTTTTTCATAGCCTCTGAGGTGGCGGATGGACAGGAAATATGAGTAAACGATTCGGCAACCTCGCCGGCATCCAGCACCTGGCGCCGTCGTTCCGCAAGCGGCACCCGCCGGCCGGTTCGCGGCCCGGCACGCTGGTCGCCGGTGATTCCGCGCACCCTTCGCGGGTGTTTTTGATGCGTTATCACGACGGCAGCCTGGCGGAATGTCAGGTCGAGTCCGTGGCCGAAATCCGAGCCGAAATGGCGCGGCCTGGGGTCGTGTGGATCGACGTGCAAGGACTCGGCGATGAACGACTGCTGCGCGAACTGGCCGAGTTGTTTCAGATTCACGACCTTGCTTTGGAGGACGTCGTCAACGCTCCGCTTAGGCCCAAGGTCGAGCTGTTCGACAACCATCTGCTCTACGTCTCACGGATGGCGCGGTTCAAGAACCACGCCGACTGGGCCGTCGACACCGAGCAGATCAGCCTGTTCTACAACGAGCGCTACGTACTGACGTTCCAAGAGCGGCATGGCGATGTGCTCGACCCAGTGCGGCACCGGATTCGCAATCCGCAATGGCAAGCCCGCGGACGCGGCTCGATCTATCTGGCCTATGCCATTATCGACGCCGTCATTGACGGCTATTTTCCGGTGATCGAGCGGTACGCCGATCTGCTGGAGGAACTAGAGTCGGATGTCGTCCTCGACGCACAGCCGGAGTTGCTCGGCCGCATCAACCAGATCAAGCGCGACCTGATGGCCATGCGGCGGTTCGTGCTGCCGCAGCGCGACGCACTCAATAATTTGCTGCGCGACGGCAATCGATTCTTGCCGGAAGACCTGCGCCCCTACTTTCGCGACTGCTTCGACCATTGCATCCAAGCGGGCGACGCGGTGGACAACCTGCGCGAAATTGCCGCCAATCTGCTCAACACTTATCTTTCGTCGATCGGCAACCGCACCAACGACGTGATGAAGATACTGACCATCATGGCCAGTATTTTTATTCCACTGACGTTCGTGGCGGGCGTCTACGGCATGAACTTTACGGATATGCCCGAACTGCACAGTCGCTGGGGCTACCCTGGGGTGCTCGCCGCCATGGCCGCCATCGGCCTAGGGATGCTCGTCTATTTCTACAAACTCGGCTGGATCGGACGCCGCCAGCCGAAAGAACGCAAACAGCAAGCCGACGAATCGCAGCAATAAACAAGCCCGCTGCGCAAGCCAGCGCCTCGTCGCGCGTCAGCGGCCCGGCGCGTCGTTGAATCAGACCGACGAACTTTCCAGCCGTTCGTCTGTTTCGTCTGTTTGTCCGAGCGCCGATTCGATTTCGTCCTGCTCGTCGTCGTCCTCGTCGACCGGCTCTTCTCGCTTGGTGTTGCGGACTGGGTCGGCCTCCAGCAGCCGCAGCAGTTGCTGGGCGATACCGGTCCAGGTGAAGCGGGCGCGCGCCTTGTGCGAGCCGTGCCGCGACAACTGCCGGGCCACTTCCGGCCGTTGCAGGATGGTGGCAATCGCATGCCCGTAGGCGTCTGGCTGGAAGGGATTTTCGTACAACGCCTCGAGTCCCCAGGTGACCTGCTCCCACAGGCCCCCTTCGGTGGTGATTACCGTGGGAGTGCCGCAGGCCATCGCCTCGACGGCGGTCATGCCGAACGGCTCGTAGCGACTGCACAACGCGAACACATCGGCCGCCCGATAGTGGTCGGCCAGTTCCTCGTCGGAAATGTAACCGCTGAAGTCGATCCGGTCGGAAACGCCCAACTCCTCGGCGATCTGCTTGAGATTGTCGAGCCGTTCGCTTTCGGATGAACTCGCCTCGTTGGCGCCGACGGCCAGTTTGAGGCGGGCTTCCGGCACGCGACTGAGCACAGCCGGCATCGCCTTGATCAGCAGATCGTAACCTTTGTTCTTGGCCATGCGCCCCAGTGCCAGCACGGTCGGCCCTTCCATGTGGAACTCTTCCTTGAGCGCCATCTTGGTGGCGTTGCTCACCGGAAAGAAGCGGCGGTCGTCGTAGCCGGGCGGGATCGTGTGGATTTTGTCGGTTGATACGTCGTACTCGCCGTTGTTGAGCAGATCGCGCTGCACCGGAGTCGTGGCGACCACGAAGTCGCACTCGTGGTAGATCACCCGCTCTTCGCGAATGCGATGCTTGAAGTTGTACTGCGTCTCCAACTCGTCCGCATCGCCGTCCATGTTGTCGCGCTTCCAGGCACCGATGCTATGCGGCGTGTGGAAATGCGGAATCTCCAAGCGGTTGGCCAGCGATTGGCCGGCCAGCCCGGCGTCCCAATAATGGCTGTTGATGAAATCGTAAGTCAGCTTCTTCTTCTTGATAAACTCCGCGGCGTTTTCGATCCACTCGGGAATCTGATCGCAGAGCGTTTCCTTGGGGATGAATTCATTGCCGCCGCATGGTATCCGCACCACCCGCACGCGATCGTCGACCCGCTCGATCGCAGATTGGGAATCGAAGCGGCGGGTGTAGATATCGACCTTGTAGCCCATGCGGGCGAGACATTTCGATAGCTCCAGCACATAGACGACCTGTCCACCGGTGTCGGGCATGCCGAATTCCGGTTCGGCAGATACGTAACCGTGGGTCGAGATCATCATGATCCGCTTGGTGCGTCTGGGAGACATTTCGTGTTACTCCATTACTAGATTTAATTCTGCGAGGCGGTTGGGTGCCTCAAATCATTGCCGCGGAACCGTGCCGCGCGCCCCCAACGGAGGTGCAACTTTCGTGCGCAGCGAGCGTAAAAAATTGGCCTGACCAAAGGATTGCATCATCAAGTCGCGGCAAATACAGTACTTGCGGCCATCGCGTGGACACGACTCGATCGGTTGCGAGCGTGGTTTGTTCGATGCCTGCCTGGCCAGTTGCCACTTTTGTGGCCAACCGACGACCATTAGCCTAGCAGATACCGCCCGGCTGTCAAAAGCGGCTGCGGTGTAGCGGAACTCGCCTAGAGTTCCGTTGCGGTGAAACAAACCGTAACTTCTCGGAATTCTGGTGAATTCCGCTACTCGGCGGGCGGCTCGGCCAGCGCGGCAAACCCGCTGGTCCGCCGCTGCTGGATTTTTCCGGCACGGTCCAGGTAGACGAACATCGCCTCGACATCCGCCGCCTGTTCCGCCAAGGCGATGCCTTGCACCGCGCCAAGCACGCTGACGGCCGAGGCGAAGGCGTCGGCCAGCATGGCGTTGGGCGCGATTACCGTCACTGCGCCTTGATGCGTCAGTCCCAGCCCCGTTTTGGGATCGACGATATGCGAGTAGCGAACGCCGTCGATCACCACATGCTGCCAAGCGTCGCCGCTGGTGGCGACCGCGCGATTGGCCACCCGTAAATGCAAGCTCGGGGGACCGTCCGGCCGCAGCGGCGCGACCCCCACCCGCCAAGAGCACTCGCCCGGCGGCGGGTCGCCAAGCGCCACATCGCCGCTGCCGTCGACCAGCGCGCGGGTGATGCCGTGGCGGGCAAGCACCGCCAGCGCTTCGTCCGCGGCATACCCCTTGGCGATGCCGCCCAGGTCGAGCCTCATATCGGGCCGGGCGAGCCGCACTCGTTTCTGTTCAACATCGAGCTTAAGTTGCGCAAAGCCGACCGCGGCGAGCGCGGGCGTCAGTCGCTCCGGCGGCGGCAGTTCCCCCTGGCGCCGCGATCGTCGCCACAACCGGGTGAGCGGCCCAACCGTCACGTCGAACGCCCCCTCCGACTGCCGGCTAAGTTGCTGCGCCGCATGCAGTACGGTCCACAACTCCGGCGAAACAGGCTGCGGCTGGTCGTGCGGGCTGCCGGCGGCCAGCCGGTTCAGCTCGCTGTCGGGATCGTAGTCGCTCAGAATCGCGTTGAGCTGCTCGATGCGCTCAAAGGCGGCGGTCGCTGCAATTGTTGCGGTTGGCTCGTCGTCCGCGTAGAATGTAAGGGTGAAGGGAACGCCCATCCGCGGTTGCGTAAATTCGTAACGCCGCGGCTGGGGCGGTTCGTTCAACTCGCCCCCCTGTGCTTCTCGCACCGTTTCGCCAATCAGCGCCAGTGCGACGAAAACGGCGCCAAGCTGTGCCAGTCCAAAACGATTCACGACGAGATTCCT
>JBBDLY010000281.1:0-4185 GCA_040878585.1 Pirellulales bacterium | reverse complement strand
ACCAAGTTGGCGCGCACACGCCCAAGCTCATCAGTTACGGCCATTCGCAGATCATCGATCCGTGGGGGCTGGTGTTGGCCGAACTGGACGGCGCGGACAGCGGCGTGGCGGTGGCGGAAATCGATCTCGAAGTAATGCGCTTGATGCGGCGACAAATACCGGCGCTGGCGCATCGCAAACATTTGGAGCGCGGCGCGGATTGAATGCGCGCACCGCGCGCCTCGGAGTCGTAGTGAATCACAGCTTGGTGCGCCGCGCAAAATCGAGAGCACAAAATGAAGCGTTGGCAACCCCAGTTTGAAGAAAAAAAATAGTTCTTGGTTAGTCGCTTGACATTTCGCGGGCGATGCTCAAAATAGGCCGTTGTGTTGGAGAGAAACTTCGCTTGTTCAATTGCCGGTTCGGTGATTTTCATTCTTAAGCTTGCATCAGCAATACTCAATTGATCTTGGTTGTGACGGCGTCAAGTCGCAGCCGTTGGGGCGATTCCCAAGGATGCCATGAAGATGAGCAGTTGCTCAAAATGGTTGGCCGCTGCGCGGTTACCGAACTTCTTCACCGTCTTCGCGGCCGTTGGCCGCGAGTCACGGCGGGCAGAGCCTGAATCGCGAACCGCCCAACGGACAACCGAAGTTCCACTCCTTCGCTTCGCGTCGGCGAGACCGCCTGGCGATTGTCACGGATCCGACAGCGCGAGGATCGGCCTGCCACTAACATGACGCGGACGGATTGAAGCTCGGGGGTCGGCGACTGACCGGATCGACAGTCGGCGACCTAGTCGCGACCAGGATGTCACCCCCAGCTTTTTTTGCTAAGCACATGTCGACCGCACTGATTGCATTGGGAGCGAACTTAGGCGAGCGCGAGCTAACGCTCCAGGCGGCCGTGGTGCGAATTAAGGAAGCCGCCGGCACCCAAAGCTTGCGCGTCAGTCCGTGGTTGAAAACCGCGCCGATCGGCGGCCCCGCTGGCCAGCAAGCGTTTCTCAACGGCGCCGCGCGGCTGGAAACCACCTTGTCCGCCGAGGCGTTGCACCACTTGTTGCACGAAATCGAGGCCGAGGTCGGCCGTCGGCGACGCATCCGCTGGGACGCCCGGGTGCTGGACCTCGATCTGTTGTTGTACGACGACGCCGTGATCCAGACCGAGCGGCTAACGGTGCCCCACCCGAGAATGGCCTTTCGCCGCTTCGTGCTGGCCCCGGCGGCGGACGTTGCCGGCGCTATGCGGCATCCGATCATCGGCCGCACGATTGCCGAGTTGCTGGACAACATCAATCGCACGCCGTTTCGCGTGGCGGTACGCGGCGAGCGGGACCAGGCCGCAAGACTGATCGCCGACGTGCAGCGGCAACTTGCAGCCCACGGCGACTCGATTGCAGCGGAACTGCTATCGATCGAGGCCGTGTCGCCCGGCGACGATCCACGCCTCCGCTTGCAGCCGCCGACCCTGTTGGTGAATCTCGCGCCCCAGGGCGAGCCGCCGGCCGATCTCGGCTGCCCCGTCTTGCACTTGGCCGACGGCAGCCACGACAATGCGGTCGTCGAAGTCGCCGCCGCCATCGAAGCCATGCAATGACCGCTCCGCAAATCATTCAAGACCTCGACGCCATGCGGGCCGCCGTGCGGCACGCGCAAGCGGCCGGCGAGACGGTGGGCGTCGTCCCCACCATGGGCGCCTTGCACGCGGGACATCTCAGCCTGGTTGCCGCCTCGAACCAGCGGTGCAATCGGACCGTGGTAACGATCTTCGTCAATCCGACGCAATTTCTGCCGGGCGAGGACTTCGAGCAGTATCCTCGCACCCTGGAGGACGACCTGGCGGCGCTGGCGGCCTACGAGGTCGACTTCGTTTTCACTCCCGCAGCCGAACAAATGTACGGCCCGCGCGACGAACAGGGGGATTTTCCGGCGACCGCGACCATCGACGCCGGGCCAATCGCGACGGAATACGAGGGGCGGTTTCGCCCGGGACATTTCACCGGCGTGGCCACCGTGGTAATGAAGTTGTTCCAAATCGCCCCGGCCGACGTCGCCTTCTTCGGCCAGAAGGACTATCAACAGACCCGCGTCATCCAGCAGATGTGCGCCGATCTCAACGTGCCGATCGAGGTGGTCGTTTGCCCTACCCTCCGCGATCCGGACGGTCTGGCAATGAGTTCCCGCAATCGCTACCTGTCGGCGGACCAGCGGCGGTCCGCATTGACGCTCTACCAGAGTCTCGACTGGGCGCGGCAGCGTATCGAGCAAGGGGAACAAGATGCCGCGGCGTTGATCGAGGGAATGCGGCGGCCGTTCGATCGCATCGAAGAGGCCCGCATCGACTACATCGCGATTGCCGATCCGAACACGCTGCAAGCGGTTGGCCGCATCGAGGGGGAGGTCGTGCTGTTGGTCGCGGTTCGCATCGGCCAGACCAGGCTGATCGACAATCTGCTGGTTGCGCGACGGTAAGCCGCCGGAGAATACCAGCACGCGGCGCAAGCAAGTGCATCGCGAGCCAGCAGGCGCAACGCCGCCGAGGCAGTTGGGAGAAATACGCGGCCCCCTCCGCCAATGCACTCGCTGGCGCGTCGTGCTGGTACGACTAACTGCCGAAGCTGGCAGCTTCGGCAACGTTATGGCTTTGAACCTCTGTTGAGCTACAATCAGAGGAGACGTTTATTTCTCCTTCCGCAATAGAATGCGCCATGAGCCGGATGCAATCGAAAGCAATGTCGCACCGCCGTGGGCTGACCCTGCTGGAGATCGTATTGGCATTGGCGATCCTGGCTGGTGCGCTGGTGATCTTGGGCGAACTGGTGCGGATCGGCGCCAAGAGCGCTTCGATCGCACGCGGCGTCACGCAGGCGCAGTTGCTGTGCCAGAGCAAGCTTGCCGAGTTGACTTCCGGCATGGTCGAGCCGCAGGTTGCCGCGGCGGCTATTTTCCCGGAGGATCCCAACTGGCTCTACTCGGTCAACTTGGAACGGATCGACGAACAAGGACTGCTGGCCGTGCAAGTGACCGTCCGTGAGAACGTCCCGGCCGGGCGGCGTGGACAGAGCTTCTCGCTGGTGCGGTGGATGCCCGACCCAGGCATGGAGTTGCCCGAGGACGCCGCGCTCAATCCGACCGCCGCCGACACCGGCGGCGCGGCATCATCCACGGAGGGATCGCCATGAAGCGACCGCCGCGGGGCTTTACTCTGTTTGAAGTCATCCTGGCGATGGCCCTGTCGGCGATCGTGCTGCTGCTGGTCAGCATGGCAATCAAGGTACATCTGGGCGCCACCGACACCCGTCGCACGCAGATCGAGGAAGCACAGCTTGCCCGAGCCGTGTTGCAGCGGATCGCCGACGACCTGCGGAGCACGGTGCAATACAAACCGATCGACTTTTCCAGCGTGTCGAGTCTTGGCGGACTGGATGACCTGGAGGCGGACGATCTGGAGGGGTTTGCCGAGGGAGATATTGGCGATCTGACAGGGGACGAGAGCGAGTTCGGCGACCAGGAACCCGCTGGCGAGGTTGCCGATATCGCTGGCCAAGCGGCGCCCCGCAGCGTGCCGGGGTTGTACGGCAACCGCTACGAGTTGCAGCTCGACGTCAGTCGCCTGCCGCGCCTCGACGAGTACGACCTGGTCATCCGCGGCGACTCGGAACAAGGCGCCGTGGACTTGCCGAGCGATATCAAATCGGTCGCCTACTACGTTGTCGGCGGGTCGGCGTCGACGACTGCGGAGAGCGGTAATGGCATCCGCGGCGACGCGTCGCCTGCTCAGCTTGGCGCCTTCAATCCGAATGAACAGCCGACCGAAACGGCGGGCTTAGTTCGCCGCTCGCTCGATCGGGCCGTCACGCAATACGCGATCGAAACAGGCGACCTCGACCGGATTAACTCCGCCGGCGAACTGCTGGCGGCGGAAGTGATCGCCATCGAGTTTCGTTACAGCGACGGCGTCGAGTGGTTCGAGGAGTGGAACACCGAACAGCGCGGTAGCTTGCCGTTGACCGTGCAGGTGGCGGTGGCGATAGACATGCATTCCAAGCAGCGCGCGGACCTGCCCGGCTACACCACCTCGATGCTGTCCGACGAAGCGGCCGACCTGCCGCAAGCGGTTGTCTATCGCCTGCTCGTCCATCTGCCGCTGGCCGAACCCCCCAGCGAAGAACTACTGCTCGATGACGAGGTGTTTCCGTGATTG
>JBBDLY010000280.1:0-4192 GCA_040878585.1 Pirellulales bacterium | reverse complement strand
TGGATCGAGTCGAGCAGTCCCTGCACGGCCTGTTCCATCTGTCGGGTAAGTTCTCGGGCCGCTTCGCGCTTGCGGCCCGCTTCGACGGGGATCGGTTCGCCGAATAGTACGGTGGCTCGTCTCTGTGCCCGCACCGTGGCCGAGAATACTCGCAATACATCTTCCTCGAACTTGTCGAGCGTCTCGGCGATGCGTTCGATGGTGGGATTCTCGCGAACGTAATCGCCGGGGTAACTGTAGAGCTGTACTACCAGGAACACGTCGTCCAGGTCACTTTCCAATTGTCGGCGGTGCGGATCGTTCGGTGGGACGTCGTGCGCGGCGTTGCCCTCTTCGTCTTCGCCCCGCAGTTCGGCCAGCCGGGTGAGGATCGCCCGCCGGAGTTCCTTGACCCGTTCGGGAACACCTCGTGCCGAATGATCGAAGCCGTAGCGGTGCTCCAGTTGATCGAGTACGCCGTCGAGTAGTTTCGCCAGACGCTCCTTCACGCCCCCGCTGCCCGTGCTGCCGAGCTTTTCGATCTCCTTTAGCGCGAGCGCCCCTTCGGCGAACTTGTAGATTCTCTCCGGCAGCGACAGTTCCGGCCGCGGCCGCCAGTGGATGGCGTCTTCCAGGCGATCCATCAGTTCTAGCAACTGTGGCGTGGGATCCTCGGCGTACTCGTACTTGATGGCGCACGGTACGACCATAATCTGCCGTGGCGACTTCTTTGCGGCCGACAGTGCGATGGCAGCCGCTCCTTCGCGAAACGGCGTGATGCGGTCGTTGAGATGGTAGACTTCCCCCTCGGGAAAGACGACCAGCGGATGCTCGCGTTCGCGGAGAATCTCCAAAGCCTGCTTGAATGCTCGCAAATCGGTTCCCTCGCGGTCGATGCTGAAGCAGCCATGATGCCGCAATATCTGTTGCGCGAGCCAGCCGACCTGATCAAACACCTGCCAGGCCGTAAGAAAGTAGCACGGCGTGCCGATCTGATCGGCGGCGTCGTACAGGATGTGGGCGTCGGCATGGCCGGAGTGATTCGGTGCGATCATCACGCCGCAGCCTTCGGAAACTGCCGAGAGCAGATGTTCTTGTCCGCGAACGCGGACTTCGATGATCTGTTGCTTCCGTCGGGTTGTACGCCGCCGCATAGGCCGCCAAACTCGCAGCCAGAACGGACTCAACGCCGGCGACCACCACTTGCGGGGAATTTCCTGCCGATAGCGATTCATTTCTTACCGTCCATCGGCCAGCGTGACCTGCAAGCGACCCATAACTTGAAACACCGGGAGAAAACTGCTGAAGGCGGTGGCGCCGGAGAGGTTGGTGTCCAGCAGCTTCAAATGTCCCGCGAAGGTCTCGCCGGGACGGGTGGCGTCCAACGGCAGCCAGGCCTCGCCGACGGCGACTTCGTTCCACATGTGATAACCAAACCCGCCGAGGCTCGGCACGTAGACCAGACCGACCACCACTCGCGACGGAATCCCGCGGGCGCGGCACAGCGCCGCCAGCAGCACGGCGTGCTCGGTGCAGTCTCCTTGCCGCGACTCGGCCACTTCCGCCGCCGAGGCGACCGCCTGCGTCAGGTTGGTTGCATCAACCGTGTCGGCCACGTACTGCTCAAGCGCCTTGGCCAACTTCCACTTGTCGCGTTCGCCGGGGGAGACCTTGGCGGCCATCCTTTGGACCAAGGGGTTGTCGCTCTGCACCAGGTTGTTCGGTTCCAGATCGCCCGGTTCGAGCGTGGCCTTGAGTGTTGTTTCGGCGGGCAGGTCGTCGGGGGAGACCGAGCGGACGGTGATTCGCGCGGTCTTTTCGTCCAGCGGCGTCACTTGCTGATAGACGGCCGGTCGGAAAATTTTGGCCGGATCGCCCCCCTCGACCACGACGATATAACTGGCCGAGTCGCGGTCCCGGATCGGTCGCCCGCTTACGGCCAATTTGACGACGGAGTCTTCGCCGATGTCGAACGACTCATCGGCCGGTTGCAAGGCGATCTCCTCCGGCACGCGGAAGGTTTCCTGCTCCATCGACTCGGAACGCACCCGCAACGGCTCGCCACGGTCGTCGACCCAGTAGATCGAATGCATCTCAATCGGTTCCGCGCCGGCCGCGGCCGAGGTGGTCGTCGCTTCCACACGCAACAGATTCTGCGTCTGGCCGTCCAGTAGATCGACCTGCTGAAAATCCTTGGCCTGGAGTTTTACGTCGATCACCTGATTGACCAGCGGGGCGAAGGTTTTTAGCGTGCGCGATTCGCCGGGCTGCATCGGTTGGCGGGCCAGCGAGTTTTCAATGCCGAAATAGCCGCGCATGTTGTCCGACCAGGGGATGCTGCTGGTCGATTGCTTGCCTTGGGTTGAGACGGTGATTTGCAACTGGTTGCCGATCCGTTTGGCTTCGGTGAGATTCTCCATGCCGGCGGCGGCGTGCAATGTTTTCATCCGCCGCACGCTCCCGGCGGGAGTTTCGACGCTCAGCAGCGTCATCGTTTGGGTGGTCGGTACTCCGAACCGCGAAACTTGCAGCGTGGAAGTGCTTTGCTGTTTGATCAGGGTTTCACCTTCTTCTTCGATCTGGTCGACCGTGGTATGCGTCGCGCCGACTTTCTTGCCGCGCATGTACATGGCGTGCCAGGCGTCGCCGGTCGGCAGCGGCAGCGGATCGTTGGCGACCGGCTCCCCGCAACCGGCCAGCACCAGCGCCAGCAGGGCCAGCAGCAGCAGGCGAACGAAAAAATGTTGGATTGCCAGCGTAGGCCATAACGGCGTCGCAGAGTCGGAGGGGGTGGCGATGGTTGCTGGCATGATCTTGATCCTTGTCGAGCAGAATGGAATGGGTAGCTAGCGACGTCGGCCTCCGGAATGGTGGCTTTCGGCCGCGGTAGGGTCATCGGCAAATATCCCGATTGTACGGGCGAAGGCAATTAGCGGGAGTATAGCAGAGAGCCGTCGTCTGTGGCGATTGCGATTCTGGCCGGCTTCGGCCGCGAGAACGGATGCGACGTCGGCGGCGAGTCTGACGCATGCGGCAATTGCAGGCTGAGCATAACTGGTGCATTCTGAAAAGACTCGCATTGGAGCGGTGGTTTCGCGGCCACATTGCTCGCACAGCGGACGCAGCCGCCCCGGCAGGTGCTAGAGTTTCCATATCGGTGCGGTCGGAGATTGTGGCGGCTCTTCAGCGGTCCAGTTTGGGGCCGGTTGTAGCGATTCTGCATACGCCGGTGGCGGCGACCGACGACTCGAAAAACGTTTCCCCGTGGGCATCTACGGCGGCGACTGTGACCTATGGTTAAGTGACGCGGCGCAACCAGGCGTCGCCAACGAATTAACATCACCCGGTACGGCACCCCACCTGATCCGCGAGGGAATCGATGGGCTTTCTTAAGAAATTTTTTCGTAACGTGTTCCGCGAAGAGATGGGACCGCATACGACCAGCAGCTTCGAGCAGCTCTCGGAAGAAGAGCTAGAAAGCCATCTTGCCATTGCGCGCTATGGAGACTTCACACTGACCGACGCCGTGCGGCCCTCTTATGACTTGCAAGTGGTTCCTCGCGCCGGTTACCGCCACGACAAGTACCACGACGAGCAAAGCAAGACCAGCGTACCGGTGATCATGTCGGCCGTCTCTCGGGAGACGCTGTTCGAGACCTTCATCGACCTGCTCGATCCGCTGGGCGAATCGGTCGACGTTGTCCTGGAGACGAGCCACGACCGCGACGCCGCCGGGCACAGCGATTTGTATCGCGAACACATCGATCTGCCGGTACTCAAGAGTATTCTGTGGGACTTCGAGGAGATGCTCTGCAACGACGGCTGCACCGGTATCGCCGTGCTCAATCCGCGAAAGCCGCTGGAAGTGCAGTTCGACGAGCACAAGCTGCTGATCTGCTACGGCGACGATCTCCGCGGATTCGAGAAGGTGCTGTTCGAGCAGCGCCTCAGCCGCGACGACGCGATGCAATTCATCACCGAAGCAGAGCACGTCCATTCGTCGAGCGAGGAATATCATGGCCAGTTCCATGAACTAAAAAACCGGCTCGGCATGGATTGCGGCACCTATCTTTAAGCCGGTTACGCTCTGTTTGGTTAAACTCGCAACTTGCTTGGCGGGGCGATTTTCTCAGGTCGGGAATCCGGCTATCATGGATTGATGACGATCCATGGTTACCCGAATTGCGCGAGAGATACCGAAAGGGAATGGCCG
>JBBDLY010000279.1:0-4210 GCA_040878585.1 Pirellulales bacterium | reverse complement strand
TCATCCGGCCCACGAACAGGACGCTGCCGCTGACGTTGTCCTTGATGAAATACACAAACGGACGGTCGGCCCGGAACACGGCCGGCCGTGGCGGATCGATCGCCGCGCTGGTGATGCCGACGATCACGCCGGTGGCGGCGGCCGCCTCGGTTCCTTTCTCGTTGACCTCGACGAACGCCTTGTGGACGACGTCGCTAATGTGCAGATCGTCGCGTCCGCTGATGCCGGAGAAATCGGCCTCGGTCGAGAACGGCAGCGTCATGCCCAGCGCCTTGAGCGTGGCATTGAGATTGAACTCGCTTTCCGACTTGAACTTCGGCAGCCAGACCATCGCCTCGCGCTGTCTGCGGGGCGACCAGGCGTCGATGTTCTGCTGCGACAATTCGCTTTCCAGCTCGGCCAGCCCCTCCTTCTCGCGGGGTAGCACCACGACCATCGACAACTCGCCCCCCTTGTACGGCAAGGAGATCGCCTGCAGCTTGTCGTTCTCGAAGTAGGGGAACTTTTCCTGCTGATACATCAACGGGACGTCGACCTGCTTGTCTTTCGCCAAAAAGAACGGCAGCGGCTTGGTGTTGTCTTCCTCGAATTCGTGCTGCCAGTCTCCCTTAAAGTAGATCGCGTTGGTCAGCACCAGCCGCGTGTCGGCGGTGAGCGAACCTTGCGGCAGTAGGTTCTGGATCTTGTCGTTGGTCTGCTTTTCCACCCAGGCGTTGATCTCGCTGCGGGCGGCCTCGCTTTGGGCGAAGTCGACCAAAGCGATCGGAGCATGGTACTGGTCGGCGGTGATCGTGCGATAGCTTGCCAAAATGTCGTACCCTTGCTGCGCCCACAGCCGGTTGGCGACGCTCAGTTGATAGGGCCTCTTCGCCTCGGCGTTCCAATGGGCCAGCAACGTGGAGAACTGCTGGTAAACATCGGCCTCGTCACCGTCCAGACGGAGGACTTTGGCCATCTGCCGTTCGGTTTCGCCTTCGGCGCCGGCCATCGCCATGCTCATGGCGATTGAGATGCTGGCGGGCGAGTAGAACAGGTTCCCCTCCTCGGCCGAGAGTTGCTGGTAGAGTTCCCAGGCAAACTGGTTATTGGCCGTGACCAGATCCTTCTTCAGGGCGGGGGCGGGCTGAGGCGCCTTCTCGGCCGCGTGGGAAGAGGCCAAGGCGAACGCCAGTGTCAACATGGTGCATAGAATACGACCGACCATGGAATTACCTTTCGACGATTAGAGCAAAGGGAGCTGAATTCGCGAACACAATTTCATTATTTTGACGCGACGGGATTCCCGCAAGTTCCCATTCTTTCGGAAGTATTTGACAAATCCGACAAACATACGCGACAGATCAGGCCAAAAGCAACCACGAAGTTCACGAAGGACACGAAGCAAGGAATCCTCTTGTCCTAAGTCCTTCTCCCTTCGTGCTCTTCGTGGTTCAACAACCGCTGCTCTCGGTTTGGCCGCGTGAACCGTAGTATAATTCCGAGTGGTTGTAATAAGATAGAGAGCAGCCGTGGGAGTAGAATGTCTTCAATCGTTCGTTGCTGATATACCGGGCAGATCCCCGCAAAATTAACAACAGTATTCATCGCGTTTCTAATTCCTGGTCGTGCTCTAGATGGTAGATACCTCATCGACTAGCGTTCGTTCGAAAGTGTTCCGAGTCTCGCTTCAGTGCCTGTTTTTCCTGATAGTGGTGCTCTCGGCATACGTCGCGTGCGTTTGGCTGCAGCTCTGGAGTCGGCAGATCGACTGGCACTGGCTAATAAGGTTCTCCGTCGCCGTTTACATCTGGTGCTTCGGCTTCTCACTGGGATGCTTCGTTTTCAATCTGCTGTCACGCTTGATGAAGTATTGCGACTACGCGGCGGTACAACTCGTTTTCACAGTGTGTGCGGCGTGGCTTACTCTAGGGCTTGCCGAAATGGTTGGTCGAAATGGGGAACTTATTGAATCAGCCTGGTGGATGACGCCTACTTTGTTGGCAGCCGCCTGGGCTGTATTGTTGTCGGCTTCTGGCGACTTCCCGGTCTTTACTCGTCACCAAGGATCCATCAGGCGATTCGCAGGCTTTTTCCCATGGGCTTTCTTTTCCGGAGCAATGCTTGGATATATGTTGGTTTACCCGGTCCTTGGGTTCATGGAAGTTGCAGGATTGGCTGGCCCCCATTGGCCGGCGAATGAAATGGCTTCGGCTCTGCTTGTGAGTCTTGCAGTGCTATTTCCTTTAGGCTTTGCACTGCTCACGACGTACTTGCATTTTCTGACCAGCCGAAAGGGCGACTCAAAGGAGAGTGCGCCGACTCAGAAGGCACACCCTGCCAGCCCATTCGCGGGCAATCCCTTTGGGCCACCTAAAAGTGATAAAATCGAGTTATGACCAACATCAATTCTTCAATCTCTTCCCGCTATGACTACGACGTCCTCGTTATCGGCGCTGGCCACGCCGGCACCGAAGCGGCTGCCGCCGCGGCGCGGCTTGGGGCCGGCACCGCGTTGCTGACGACCAATCTCGATACGGTTGCCCAGATGAGCTGCAACCCGGCGATCGGCGGCGTGGCCAAGGGGCAGATTGTTCGGGAGATCGACGCCTTAGGCGGCCTGATGGGCCGGGCGATCGACGCCACCGGCATCCAGTTCCGGCTGCTCAATCGCCGCAAAGGCCCCGCCATGCACAGCCCCCGGGCGCAGGCCGATAAGAAGCTGTACCAGCAATTCGTAAAGAACCTGATCGAACGGCAGCCGCATCTGGCCCTGCGGCAGGAGATTGTTGAAGACCTGCTCACTGAAGAGCAGGGGGGCGCGGTGCGCGTGGTCGGCGTTCGCTGCGCCGGCGGCGTCGAGTATCGGGCTTCGCGCGTGGTGCTGACCACTGGCACCTTCCTGCAGGCGATCATGCATACCGGCGAGGCCCAGTCCGCCGGCGGCAGGGCAGGGGAGGGGACCACCGCCGGCATCAGCGGCGCGCTGCACCGTTTGGGCTTCACGCTCGACCGCTTCAAAACCGGCACGCCGCCGCGGCTCAACGGGCGGACCATCGACTTCGACCGTACCGAAATCCAGCCGGGCGACGACCAACCGCAGCCGTTTTCGTTTCTCACCGAGCGGCTCGAGCTTGAGCAAATGCCTTGCTGGATCACCTACACCAACGAGGCGGTTCACGACCTGATCCGCGCGAATCTCGCCCGCGCGCCGATGTACTCCGGGCAAATTCAATCGAGCGGCCCCCGGTATTGCCCTTCGATCGAAGACAAGGTGGTCCGCTTCGCCGACAAGGCGCAGCACCAGTTGTTCCTCGAACCCGAGGGCCGCGGCACGCAGGAGGTGTACGTCAACGGCATCAGCACCAGCCTCCCCCGCGACGTGCAAGATCGGATGTTTCCGCTCATCCCCGGATTAGAAAAAGCGCAGATCATGCGCTATGGCTACGCGGTGGAATACGACTTCTGCCCGCCGCAGCAACTGCGCCCCACGCTGGAGACCAAGCAAGTCGCCGGCCTCTACTTCGCCGGACAGATCAACGGCACCACCGGCTATGAAGAGGCGGGGGCGCAAGGTCTGATCGCCGGCGCCAATGCCGCGCTGTCATTAAAGTCTGCCGAGCCGCTGGTGCTCGATCGCCAACAGGCGTACATCGGCGTGCTGATCGACGACCTGGTCACCCGCGGCGTCGACGAGCCGTACCGCATGTTCACCAGCCGGGCCGAGTATCGGCTGCTGCTGCGGCAAGACAACGCCGACCGGCGGCTGACGCCGCTGGCATATCGGCTGGGCCTGGCCGACGCCGATCGCTTGGCGAGGCTGCAACGGAAGGAAGCGCAGATCGCGACGACCGAAGCAGCCCTGCACGCCCGGCGGCACGAGGGAATACCCCTGGCCAAGGTTCTCAAGCGGCCCGAGGTGGATTGGCCGCGGATCGTCGAAATGCTGCCCGAACTGGCCGCCACGCCGGCCGACGTGGCCGAGCAGGTAGTCTACGATACGAAATACTCCGGCTACATCGATCGGCAGCAGGTGGAAGTGCAACGGCAGCAGCGGTTGGCGGAGAAGCGAATACCGGACGGCTTCGACTACGCCCGGCTAACGCAAATGCGTCATGAGGCCCGCGAGAAGCTGGCGCACGTCCGCCCCACCACGCTGGCTCAAGCCGGCCGAGTCAGCGGCATCACCCCGGCGGATGTGGCGCTGCTGATGGTGCATCTGGAAGGGAAGGGG
>JBBDLY010000278.1:0-4219 GCA_040878585.1 Pirellulales bacterium | reverse complement strand
CAGGCGAATCGGCACGGGTCTGCATCTCAGCGCCAATTGGCACCGGGATACTCCTCGAAACTGAGTTTCTCGTAAGACGGCTTCGGAGAGCCGTCTTACCTGGCCCTAAGCGCCGCCAAGCTTACAATCTATGCAATCCCCAGATTCGGCGCTGCATTGGAGCCGCACACGGGCCTAACGCTTGTCAAGTTAGGGTGTTTAGGGGGTATAATCAGGGAGATGGAGTCGTGTGGTACGGCTTCTCGTTTCGGTGCTGTTACGAACGTTTCCTGATGCCAACGCCCGCCGTCCTAACGATCGAGTCGAAGCCCCCGGCTGTGCCCATTCCGGTTCGCGCCGCGCCCGTTGCGGCGGCCGGCTCTTGGCGGCGCCAGTGGAACGATATCTCTAGCAGTTGGCTCAGTAGCTTCCTTCTGCATGCCACACTGCTATTGTTGCTGACGTTATTTGCCGCGCCGTGGCAAACCAACAAAGCGCCGCCGCTGAGCCTGGTTCTCGACATCGAGCTCGACCCGGCGATCGATTTGGAGGAAGGCGCCGCCGCCGACTCGACTTCGGACGAGGCATCCCAGGCCGCGGAGCTTGGGCTGGTCGAGTTCGAGGTCGAACTCAGCACGCCGATCCCGCAAGCAGCCGAAATCGTCGGCTCCTCTCGTCCGGCCGAAGGCGTGGGACAGGCGATCCTGCCGGAGGTCGATTGGTGGGCGCCGACCGGGACGACCGTCAGCGGCGGCTTGCGGGGCCGCACGCAAGGTATGAAGCAGCAACTGCTCGCCGAGCGGGGCGGCACGCCCGAAAGCGAGGACGCCGTCGAGCGCGGCCTGCGATGGCTGCAAGCGCATCAACGGACCGACGGGAGTTGGCGGTTCAATCATTTCGACGGGCCTTGCAACGGCCATTGCAGCCACCCTGGCAATCATGCCTCGACCACCGCCGCCACCGCCTTGGCGTTGCTGCCGTTTTACGGTGCGGGGCACACGCATCGCGAAGGGGACTACCAGGAGACGGTGGCCAAGGGATTGTACTACTTGGGCAGCCAGATGATCGTCAACGAGCATGGCGGCGACCTCCAGCAAGGGACCATGTACGCCCAGGGGATCGCGGCGATTCTGCTGTGCGAGGCATACGCGATGACCGGCGACGAGAACCTTCGCGACTTCGCCCAGGCGGCGATCGACTACATCGCCTGGGCGCAGCATCCCAAAGGTGGTTGGCGCTACAACCCCGGACAGCCGGGCGATTTGACCAGCACCGCGTGGCAGTTCATGGCCATCAAGAGCGCCCAGATGAGCGATCTCGATACGTCGTCCGAAACCATCTACCGGGTGTCGAACTTTCTCGATTCGTTGGAGTCGGAAGGGGGCGCGCAATACGGCTATCAAACGGTCGATCCTCGCCGCTCGACCACCGCCATCGGCCTGCTCTGCCGGATGTATCTTGGCTGGCAGCGCGAGAACGAAAGCCTGCAGCGGGGCGCCGCGCTGCTCGATCGCTGGGGCCCCTCGCCGGACGACATGTACTACAACTACTACGCCACCCAAGTCATGAGCCACTACGGCGGGCCTGCCTGGGAGCGGTGGAATGATCGCATGCGCGAACAGTTGATCCGCGATCAGGCGACCGTCGGCCACGAAGCGGGCAGTTGGTACTACGACGACCAACACGCCCGCAGCGGTGGCCGGTTGTACAACACGGCGATGGCGATCATGACCCTGGAGGTCTACTACCGCCACATGCCGCTGTACGCCAAGGACGTGACGAGGGAATTTTGAGCCGTGAAGTGCGGCTGGGCTTGTTGGCCGGTTGCCGTCCGGCTTGCGCGCGGTGGGGTGTTTCCTTAGTCTGGTTGCGTCGCTCGCTGAGGCTCGTCCGACTATGGGGTGGATGTTTGGTCCAGCACCTGCCGTGCCTTCTGGGCCAGCGAGGTCGGAGTGAGCGGCTTTTGCAGGAACGATAGTTCCGCGTCGGTGACGCCGTGGCGAATCACGGCGTCGTCCGTGTAGCCCGATATGAACAACACTCGGCAATCGGGCTGCAGTCGGTTGACCTGCTCGGCCAACGCGCGCCCGCCCAGCAGCGGCATCACGACGTCGGAAATCAGCAGGTCGATGGGCGGCAAGTCGCGTTGCAACATCTCGAGCGCTTCCTGTCCATTGCCCGCCTCCAGTACATGGTATCCGCATTTTCGCAGCGTTCGCGCCGCGAGTTCTCGCACGGCGGCGTCGTCTTCGACCAGCAGAATGGTCTCGGTTCCCGCGGGCATCCCCTTTTTCGCTTGCGGACCTTGGCGCTTGTCGGACGTCTCGGTGGTTACGGGCAAGTAAATGGAGAAGGTTGTCCCTTGTCCCGGCTCGCTGGTCACCGCGATGTGGCCCCGCCACTGCTTGACGATGCTGTGGACGGTCGCCAGCCCCAATCCGGTTCCTTTGCCGGGATCCTTGGTGGTAAAGAACGGTTCAAATATTTTGGCACGGGTGGCCTCGTCCATGCCGCTGCCGGTATCCGAAATCACCAGCAGGACGTGATCCCCCGCGGACAGGCCGACCGCCGTGCGGTCGTCATCCTCTTCCAGGCGGACATGCTGCGTTTCGATCGTTAGTTTGCCCCCTTGCGGCATGGCGTCGCGGGCGTTGACGGCAAGATTCAACACGACCTGTTCGAGTTGTCCCGGATCGGCGTGTACATTCTTCAAATTCGGCAGCAATCGAGTGTTCAGCTCCACGTCTTCGCCGATCAGCCGCCGCAGCATCTTCTCGGTATCGCCGACAATCTGGTTCAGATCGACCAGTCTCGGTTCCAAGACCTGCTGACGACTGAGGATTAACAATTGTCGCGTCAAATTGCCAGCCCTCTCTCCCGCCTTCCGCACCTCGGTGATCAGTTCCGCGACGGGAGCATCCGCGGGCAGCATCTCGAGCACATGGTCGCTGTAGCCGATGATGATTGTCAGCAGATTGTTGAAATCGTGCGCTACTCCCCCGGCCAATTGTCCCAGGATCTCCATCTTCTGCGCCTGGCGGAACTGCTCTTCCAGCGCGCGGCGCGACGTCACATCGGTTTGCACGCCGACAAAGTGCGTCAGTTCGCCGCGGTAGTCCCCGACGGGGGAAATCGTCAGTTGGTTCCAAAACGGCGCGCCGTCTCGGCGATAGTTGAGAATCTCGACCGAACAGCTTTGCTGTTGTGCGACGGCGGTTCGCAGCTCGGCGACGGTTGCCGCGTTGGTTTCCTTGCCTTGCAGAAACCGGCAGTTCTTCCCGCGTACTTCTTCCGCCCGGTAGCCGGTCATTCGCTCGAATCCGGCATTGACAAAAATGATGGGATTGTCCGGCTGATTGGCATCGGTGATCAGGATGCCTTGCGACGCCGCTTGAATGGCCCGATTGTGCAGTCGCAGTTCGTCCTCGGCCTGTTTGCGTTCGGTGAGGTCGGTCATCCCCCCGACCATGCGAATCGCCTTGCCAGCGGAATCATGAATAACGCGGCCCCGGTCGAGTACGTAAGAGTACGAGCCGTCCTGTCGCGCGAAGCGGTATTCCCCGCTCCAACTGAGATCGCCGCGGTCGATCGCCTGATGCACGCCGTCCACCACGCCTTGCCGATCCTCGGGATGGATGCGATTGATCCACGAATCGATGGTCGATTCCACTTCGTCGCGGCGAAAGCCGAATAGCGTTTCAAATCCCTCGCTCCACCAGAGTGCATGGGTGATTAAATCCCAATCCCAGATGGCGTCGTTGGTGGCGTTGGCCAGCAGGCGGAACCGCTCGTTGCTGGCCAGCAGCGCCGCCTCGGCCGCCTTGCGTTCGGTAACGTCTTCGGCAACCCCGGCGATCCGGTAAGCTTCGCCCTCGGCGTCGTAAATCGGAAAGGCCCGGTCGAACACCCATCGAACGGTACCGTCGGGCCGGACGACGCGATACTCCTCGCTGTAGTCTCCAAGCGCCTCGTGCGGCATCGCCGCGATGATCCGGGGGCGATCTTCCTCGTGGATGGCCTCGATCCATGCTTGCGGATTGCGATACAATTCATCGCACGACCGCCCCCAGATTTCCTCGTAGCTGGGGCTGACGTACAGCATCTTGCCATGGCCTGGTTCGGTCAGCCAAAAGACTTCGCCAATGTTCTCCGCCAGTTGGCGGAACCGCTGTTCAGACTCGTGCCGTTCGACGTCCGCCTGTTTTTGCGCCGTGATGTCGCGAGACGTACCGATCAGACC